>JBJOKU010000011.1:0-12033 GCA_046045925.1 Pseudomonadota bacterium | reverse complement strand
TGAAATACAGCCCGCCATCGGTGAGGATGCCATCGACATCGAAGAACACAATCTTGATGCCCTGCGCCTGCAGCAGCAGGGCCGGATCGAAGTGCAGCGCGGACTGCACGGGCAAGGCGTTGGGCGAAGCGGACATCAGATCACCTTGGCCCGCATCAGGTCGTTGCTGTTGAGCGCACCGGCCAGCAGGCCCTGTGCATCCACCACCAGCACGCTGGTGATGCGATGGGCTTCCATGAGGGCTGCGGCATCCACGGCCAGCGCGTCGCTCGGCACGGTGCGGGGCTTGGCGTGCATCACGTCGCGGGCGCACAGTGCGCGCAGGTCTGCGCCTTTTTCCACCAGACGGCGCAAATCGCCATCGGTGAAGACGCCCACGGGCTTGCCTGCCTCGTCCACCACGGCGGTGGCCCCCAGCCCCTTGGCGCTCATCTCGCGCATGACATCGGTGAAGGGGGTGTCGGGTTGCACGGCGGGTACGTCGTTGCCAGTGCGCATCACGTCGCTCACCAGAGTGAGCAACTTGCGTCCCAGCGAGCCGCCGGGATGCGAGCGGGCGAAATCTTCGGCGTTGAAGCCACGGGCATCGAGCAGGGCCACCGCCAGCGCGTCGCCCATGGCAAGTTGTGCGGTGGTGCTGGCGGTGGGCGCAAGATTGAGCGGGCAGGCTTCTTTTTCAACCGCCGTGTTGAGCACGCAGTGCGCGTGTTGGCCCAGTGTGGACTGGCTGTTGGCCGTAATGGCCACCAGCGGCGTGCCCTGGCGCTTGATGACGGGGAGGATGGAGGTCAGCTCTTCGCTTTCGCCGCTGTTGGACAGCGCCAGCACAAGGTCGGCGGCGGTGATCATGCCGAGGTCGCCGTGGCTGGCTTCGGCGGGATGCACGAACATGGACGGCGTGCCGGTGGAGGCGAGCGTGGCAGCGATCTTGCGCCCCACATGACCACTCTTGCCCATGCCCATCACCACCACCCGGCCCTTGCAGGCCAGCACCAGATTGACGGCCATGACGAATTCAGGGCCGAGCCGCGAGGCCAGTCCGTTGATGGCGGCGGCCTCGATGGCAAACGTCTCGCGGGCCAGCGAGAGCACTTTTTCCGGGGTGATCTTCATGGCGGGATTGTATGCAGGGCGGCGCGGGCATGTTTGTGCGTCAATCCTGCGGACAAACGGGGCAAGCTTGTTACGATAGCCCCATGACCTCGCTTGAACTCACGCTGCTGTTTCTGCTGGCCGCCGTGCTGGGCGTGGTCATCTGCCGCAGCATGAAACTGCCGCCCATTCTGGGCTACCTCGCCGTAGGGGTGATCATCGGGCCCAATGCGCTGGGCAAGCTGTTCGACATTGGGCAAAGCGAAGACGGGGTCAAGCATCTGGCCGAATTCGGCGTGGTGTTCCTGATGTTTGCCATCGGGCTGGAGTTCAGCCTGCCCAAGCTGCGTGCCATGCGCCGGCATGTGTTCGGGCTGGGCTTGTTGCAGGTGCTGATCACCATGCTGATTGCCACCGGTGCCTCGCTGGCGATGGTGTGGCTGGTGCCGCAGCACTGGCACATGAGCTGGCGCAGTGCGCTGGCGCTGGGCAGTGCGCTGGCCATGAGCAGCACCGCCATCGTCGTCAAGCTCATGGCCGACCGGCTGGAACTGGAGAGCGAGCACGGCAAACGGGTGATGGGCGTGTTGCTGTTCCAGGACTTGGCCGTGGTGCCCTTGCTGATCCTCATTCCGGCGCTGGGCAGCAGCGAGGAATCCCTGATGCAGGCGCTGGTGCTTGCGGGTGTGAAGGCGGTGCTGGTGGTGGCCTTTTTGCTGGTGGGCGGACAGTGGCTCATGCGCTGGTGGCTCACGCTGGTGGCCCGCCGCCAGAGCCAGGAGCTTTTTGTGCTCAACCTGCTGCTGCTGACCCTGGGTCTTGCGTGGCTCACCCAGGTGGCGGGCCTGAGCCTGGCGCTGGGCGCGTTCATCGCGGGCATGCTGGTGTCGGAAACCGAGTTTAAGCACCAGGTGGAGACCGACATCCGGCCTTTTCATGACATCTTGCTGGGGCTGTTTTTCATCACCATCGGCATGATGCTCGACTGGCGGCTGGTGTTTGCCCGCTGGCCGTTGGTGCTGCTCTTGCTGGTGTTGCCGGTGCTGTTCAAGTTCGTGATGGTGGCGGTGCTGGCCCGGTTGCTCAAGGCCTCCACGGGCGTGGCCCTGCGTACCGGCTTGTATCTGGCGCAGGCGGGCGAGTTCGGCTTTGTGCTGCTGGCCCTGTCGCAGGACTACCAACTGGTGCCCCCCGCCCTGCTCAACCCCATTCTGGCCAGCATGGTGCTGTCGATGCTGGCCACGCCCTTCATCATTGAGCACAGCAATGCCATCGTGATGAAGCTGGCCGCCAATGAGTGGATGATGCAGTCGCTGGCCATGACCCAAATCGCCAGCCGCAGCATCAATACTTCGCGCCACGTGATCGTGTGCGGCTATGGCCGCAGCGGCCAGAGTCTGGCCCACGTGCTGGCCGGCGAAAAAATTCCCTACCTCGCGCTCGACCTCGACCCCGACCGCGTGCGGCAGGCCTCCAGCGCCGGTGACTCTGTGGTGTACGGCGACGCCACCCGCCTGCAAGCGATGATGGCCGCCGGTCTCAACCGGGCCTCGGCGGTGGTGGTGACTTACCAGAACCCGGCCAGCGCCTTCAAGGTGCTGGCGCTGGTGCGCGAGCACGCTCCCAAGGTGCCGGTGATTGTGCGTACCGTCGATGACCGTGATCTTGAAAAACTGCAAGCCGCCGGAGCCACCGAGGTGGTACCCGAAGCCATTGAGGGCTCACTCATGCTGGCCAGCCATGCGCTGGCATTGGTGGGCGTGCCCATGCGACGCGTGATCCGTGTGGTGCAGGACCAGCGCGATGCCCGCTACGCCATGCTGCGAGGCTACTTCCACGGTGCCGACGACGACAGCGCCGACGAAATGAATCACGAACGCCTGCAAACGGTCACGGTTGAAGAGGGTGCCCGGTCCATCGGGCGCAGCCTTGCTGCCCTCGACCTCGGGGCGCTGGAGGTGCGCGTGGTGAGTCTGCGGCGCGGTCACCATGCCGCCTTGTCTGAGCCCGCCCCAGGCGAGACCATCCTCGCGGGCGATGTGCTGGTGCTTTCGGGTCGCCCCAAGGCGCTGGCACTTGCCGAATCACGCATTCTCAAGGGCTGACACGCCATGAACGCTACAGAACTCCTCCGCCAGCATGTGCGCACCGTGCCCGACTGGCCGCTGCCCGGCATCCAGTTCCGCGACATCACGCCCCTGCTCCAGCACCCGCAGGTGTACCAGGCGCTGATGCGCTGCTTCATTGAGCGCTACAGCCAGCCGGGCTTGCGCCCCGATGCGGTGGCGGGGCTGGACGCGCGTGGTTTCATCCTGGGGGCCGTGGTGGCCCATGCCCTCGGAACGGGCTTTGTGCCCATCCGCAAAAAGGGCAAGTTGCCTTTCCAGACGCTGTCCGAGAGCTACGAGCTGGAATACGGCAGCGCCACGGTTGAAGTTCACACCGATGCCGTGCAGCCCGGCCAGAAAGTGCTGCTGATCGACGACCTCATCGCCACCGGCGGCACCATGCTCGCGGGAGCGAATCTGTTGCGCAAGTTGGGCGCAGACATCATTGAAGCCACGGCCATCATCGACCTGCCCGAGCTGGGTGGCTCACGCCGCCTGAAAGACGCGGGCCTGCGCCTGCATGTGCTGCTGGAATACGCCGGGCACTGAGGCCGCGCTCACGCCCACATGCGTGAGCGCGTGACGGCCTTTTTCCAGCGGGCCATGCGGGCCTGGCGCTCGTCGGCGCTGATGGCGGGCTCGAACACCCGGTCGGCCCGCCAGTGCTGCGCCAAGTCGGTTTCCTTGCCCCACAGCCCCACGCCCAGCCCCGCCAGATAAGCCGCGCCCATCACCGTGGCTTCGCTCACCGCGCTGCGCACCACGGGCAAGCCCAGCAGGTCGGCCTGTGTTTGCAACAGCAGGTTGTTGACGCTGGCGCCGCCGTCCACGCGCAGGTGATCGGGGGCCACGGGCGCCTCTTCGCGCATGGCCTCGAACACATCCACCGTCTGGAAAGCCATGGCATCAAGCGCGGCACGGGCAATGTGGGCGCGGTTGGTGTCGCGCGTCATGCCCACCAGGCAGGCGCGGGCCAACGGGTCCCAGTGCGGCGCACCCAGGCCCACAAAGGCGGGCACGAGGAACACGTCGCCGCTGCTGGTCACGCTGGCGGCAAGCGGCTCAATGTCGGCAGACTCCTTGATGATGCCGAGGTTGTCGCGCAGCCACTGCACCGTGGCCCCCGACATGAAAACCGAGCCTTCCAGAAAATACGTCACGGGTTGCAGCATGTCTTCCGTGTTCCAGCCCACCGTTGAGACGATCTTGTTTTTCGGGATCACAGCCTTGCCGCCCGTGTTCATCAGCAGAAAGCTGCCCGTGCCGTAGGTGTTCTTGGCGCTGCCGGGGTTGGTGCACATCTGGCCGTAGCACGCGGCCTGCTGGTCGCCCACCAGGGCGGCAATCGGCATTTCAAAGCCAAAGTGCTCCAGATCGCACCGGGCTGCAATGCCCGCGCTCGACACCACGCGCGGCAGCATGGCGGGCGGAATGTCGAGCCAGGCCAGCAGCTCTTCGTCCCACTTCTGCGTGTGGATGTTGTAGAGCATGGTGCGCGAGGCGTTGGAGCCGTCGGTGACGTGCTGCTTGCCGTTGGTCAGCCGGAAGATGAGCCATGTGTCCACCGTGCCAAAGCACAGTTCGCCGAGTTCGGCGCGTGCGCGTGCCTTGGGCACGTTGTCAAGAATCCAGGCCAGCTTGGTGGCCGAGAAATAGGGGTCGAGCATCAGTCCCGTCTTGGCACGGATGGCCTCGGCCAGTCCGCGTTCGCGCAGCGCGTCGCAAGCGGCAGCGGTGCGGCGGTCTTGCCAGACGATGGCGTTGTACACGGGCAGGCCCGTGGCCCGCTCCCAGACGAGGGTGGTTTCGCGCTGGTTGGCAATGCCCAGGCCCGCAATGAGCTTCTTCGACTTGTTTTGCAGATTGAATGAGCTGTTGGCAAAGCTGGCCTTGCGCATGGCATCGGCGTGTTGCAATTCGCGGATGGCTTCGCGGGCGGCAGCAAGCTGGGTGCTCCAGATGTCCATCGGGTTTTGCTCCACCCAGCCGGGCTGTGGGTATGTGCACGCCAGCGCACGCTGGGCGCGGGCGACGATGTTGCCGTCTTCGTCCACTGCGAAAGCGCGGCTGGACGTGGTGCCTTGGTCGAGTGCAAGCAGATAGCGCATGAAATGCCTCCGGTGTTGTGGGGCGGGTTCGCGCAGGCAGGGGCCGGGCAAACAAGCCAAAGGGTAAGTGACAAACGCGCACTTTCCAAATCCGGCAGACACACCCGGCTCACGCCGGCACACTTTTGCCAACTTCTTGGGAACAGTCGTGGTTTTTACAAAACTTCATGGCATCTGCATGCAAGCCACAGTGCCTTGAGCCGGGCTGCTCAAAAGGGCAGGACCACACCCCCTGTGCCACAATCAGCCGACTCCATTTCCGGGCCGCAAACGCCGCCCATTTCACAGAGAAACACCATGCAAACCATTGCATTCATCGGCGGCGGCAACATGGCCAGCGCCATCATCGGCGGCCTGCTGCGCGCGGGCACGCCCGCCTCGGCCATCCAGGTTCTGGAGCCCTTCGAGGCCCAGCAGCAAACCCTGCGCCAGCAGTTCGGCGTGGGCATCCACGCGACTGGCGGCGATTGGCTGGGCAGCGCTGATCTGGTGGTCTGGGCCGTCAAGCCGCAAACCTTCAAGGAGGCCGCCCTTGCCGTGGCCGCGCATGTGAAAAACGCCCTGCACCTCAGCGTGGCGGCGGGCATCCGTGTGGACAGCATGGTGCAATGGCTGGGCCTTGTGCCGGAGGCAGCTCGCGTGGTGCGCGCCATGCCCAACACGCCCGCCCTCGTGGGCCTGGGCATGAGCGGCCTGTACGCCACCGCCGCCGTGAGTGGGGCCGATCGCGCCCTCGTCCGCCAGGTGCTCGCCCCCACGGGCGAGGTGGACTGGTTTGCGCAAGAGAGCGATCTCGATGCCGTCACCGCCATGTCTGGCTCAGGCCCGGCCTATGTGTTCTTCTTCCTCGAAGCCATGACCGAAGCGGGCGTGCAAATGGGCCTGCCCGCCGAGCAGGCGCACAAACTGGCCGTGCAAACCTTTGTGGGCGCCAGCACCCTGGCGCAACGCAGCAGCGAAACCCCCGCCGTGCTGCGCCAGCACGTCACCAGCAAAGGCGGCACCACCTACGCCGCCATCACCAGCATGGAAGCCGCTGGCATGAAAGAAAGCTTCATCACCGCCCTCAAGGCCGCGCAAGCGCGCGCAGCGGAGTTGGGTGATGAGTTCGGGCGTTGAAAATACCCCTAGCAGGAGCACAAACGATGCAAACAACCCCCGACATCCGCTGGAAGCAACGTTTCGACAACTTCAGCCGCGCATTGCATCAACTGTCGATGGCGCGTGAGTTGGCACAAACACGCGCCTTGAGCGACCTCGAAAAACAAGGGGTGATCCAGGGTTTTGAAATCGTGCACGAGCTCGCCTGGAACGTGCTGCGCGACTACCTCGAATACGAAGGCATTCAGGGAATCGTCGGTTCACGCGGCGCTGTGCGCGAAGCTTTCAAGCGCGGTTTGCTTGCCGAGGGTGAGTTGTGGATGGACATGATCGACAAGCGCAACCTCACCTCGCACACCTATAACCAAACTCTGGCGCATGAGTTGGTGAACACCATCTTCAGCGCCTACTACCCGGCCTACCAAGCCTTGCAGACGAGTATGCAAGGACGCGTGTGATGCCTGAGTTTGGATTGCCCGAATCCGCCTTGGCTACAGTGCGAGCCATTTTGGCGGGCTGCCCCCACGTTGAAAAAGCCATCCTCTACGGCTCACGCGCCAAAGGCACACACAAACCCGGCTCCGATATCGACCTTACCCTCGTGGGCGATGGGCTTACACAAGACATGCTTGCCCGTCTGGCTGGGCAACTTGCAGAGTCATCCATTCCCTATCAGGTGGATTTGTCCATTCTTGCCAGCATCGACCACCCTGCTCTGCGCGAGCACATTGAGCGGGTGGGCAAGCTGTTTTACCAGCGCTGAATCACCAATCCACCAAACTCAGCCCCACCCCCAGCGTGGTGCGGGCGCGGTTGTAGTCGATGAGGCTTTCGCCGTAGCCGTGGAAGAGCTGGACGTGCAGCTTGAGGGCGCTGGTGTTTTCGTCGCTCAGGGTCTTGAACCAGTCCAGCCGTGCGGAGCCGCCGCGCTGGCGGTGCAGGGGGTGGCGCAAGGTCAGCCCGAGTTGATGCTGCGGGTTGATGAACCATTGCCCGGCCAGTTCGGCGCGGCCAATCATTTCCGAGATGTCGGGGTTGTCATCGTCAACGGCCTTCTCGGGCATGCGCTGCCAGAGTTTGGCCTGGAGGGTGAATTGGCGGTGCTTTTCGAGCCCTGCCATCAGGATCACCCGGTTCCAGCTGCGAGACAGGGGCAGGCTCTGGCCGTTGCTCTGGTGGTTGAGGGACAAGCCGCTGTAGCGCCATTTCCATTCGGGGGCGAAGGGCAGACTGATGTTGTGCGGGCGGATGTAAATCAGTTCGGGTTCGTGGTCGGTGGTGCGGAAGGGGCGCGAGAGGCCGCCGTGGAAAAGCTGCCAGCGGCTTTGCTGGCTGTAGCCAAACCACAGCGAGTCTTGCAGGCTGGCATCGGTGCTGCGGATGAGTTCCTTGGCGATCTTGGTGCGCACCGACAGGCCGAGCTGCATTTCGGTGGGCCGGTAGTCGGTGATGCCTGCTGCCGTGCGCCCTGCGGCACTTGACGAGGGCTGGCGGTTGACGCTGTCGCTCAGCGTCCACATCAGGGTGTTGGGCTTGTAGCCGCGCATCACATAGGTGTTGCAGTCGGTCTGGGTTTCAAGGTCCCAAAAGCGCGAAAGCTCGTCGGCAGAGCGGTTTTTGCAGCCTGTGCGCTGGGGCGCTTCACTCAAGAGGGGCGTGTCCGCTGTCGGGCTGGGCGCAGGGCTGGTGGCTTGCGGCGCTGCGGTCAGTTGCCGGTAACAGGACAGTGCCTGGGCATCGGGCAGGCTCGCGCAGTGCTGCAAGCGGGCGGTGGGGATGGTGGGCAGGACAGGAGCTGCGGACACAGATGGCGCAGCCTGTGCGCTGGCCACTTGCGCATGGGCAGGTGCTGGCGCGAGAGTCGCCATCGCCAGCAGCGCCCAAGCGCAAATTACCGACAGCTTCACCGCCGCATCGCTTACGGCGCGCTTGGCAAATTCGGCCCGCAGCGCCTTGAGTTTTTCGCGCGGGTCTTCCTTGACGGTGGCTTTGTCGAGCGCCATTTCGGCGATGAAGCGGCTGGGTTTGGCGTTGACCATTTCACGACCTTTCTTCTTGCGTTTCGTCCAGCTCACCAGCAGGGTGCGCTGGGCGCGGGTGATGCCCACGTACATGAGTCGGCGCTCTTCCTGCAAGCGGGCGGCGAGCGCTTCGCCGCTCTCGGTCTCGTCGTCCATCTTGAAGGGCAGCATGCCTTCGGTCACACCCGCGAGGATGACATGCGGCCACTCCAGGCCCTTGGAGGCGTGCAGGGTGGAGAGCGTCACCACATTTTGCTCGCCCTCGCGTTCGTTGAGCGTGGACAGCAGCGAGATGGTTTGCGCCACTTCCAGCAGGCTCTTCTTTTCACTGGCGAGCGTCACGCCTGCGGTGTCGTCGATCTGGCCACCACAGCGCCCGGCCATCCAGTCGCAGAAGTCCATCACATTGGTCCAGCGGGCGGCGGCGAGCTTTTCGTTGTCTTCGCTCTCGTAGAGGTGCTTCTCGTAGCCGATGTCTTTGAGCCAGTCGCAGAGCATGGCCCGCGCATCTTCGGCGCCCGTGGTGTGGCGGGCTCGGTATTCAAAGTCGTTGAGGTAACGGCCAAACTCGTGCAGGCCCCCCACCGCCTTGGCGGGGAGCACACTGCCCAGCGAATGCGAGAACAGCGCTTCAAACAGACTCAACTTGTAGCGCGTGGCGAACTCGCCGAGCTTTTGCAGCGTCTGGTGGCCGATGCCGCGCTTGGGCGTGGTCACGGCGCGCAAAAAGGCCGGGTCGTCATCGTTGTTTACCAAGAGGCGCAACCAGGCGCAGAGGTCGCGGATTTCGGCGCGGTCAAAAAAGCTCTGCCCGCCCGACACCTTGTACGGAATCTGCGCCTTGCGAAACGCCTGCTCCAGCACGCGGGCCTGGTGGTTGGCGCGGTAGAGCACGCAGAAGTCCTTCCACTCCTTGAACTGCGGGCCTTGGGTGGTGGCCGTGGCAATGTCCCCGGCACGCAGACTCTGGATGCGGGCCACGGCGCGTTCGGCCTCGTGCTCTTCGTTGTCGGCGTCCACAATGCGCACCGGCTCGCCCTCGCCCAGGTCGCTCCACAGCGTTTTGGGAAAGAGCTTGGGGTTGGGGCCGATCACGTTGTTGGCCGCAGCGAGGATTGCGCCGGTGGAGCGGTAGTTCTGTTCGAGCTTGATGACCTTGAGGTTGGGAAAGTCCAGCGGCAACTTCTTGAGGTTGTCCAGCGTGGCACCGCGCCAGCCGTAGATGCTCTGGTCGTCGTCGCCCACGGCGGTGAAGCGAGAGCGCTGCGGCTCGTGCGAGCCCACGAGGATTTTCAGCAGCTCGTACTGCGTAGCATTGGTGTCTTGATACTCGTCCACCAGCATGTGCGACACCGCGTTGCGGGCTGTGGCGGCCACTTGCTCATCTTTTTGTAGCAAACGCAGCGGCAGGCCGATGAGGTCGTCAAAGTCCACGCTTTGGTAGGCAGTGAGCCGCTCTTCGTAACGCGCCATGATGCGGGCGGTGATGCGCTCGTTGTCGTCTTGCGCCTGCGCCTCGGCCTGCGCGGCGTTGAGGCCCATGTTCTTCCACAGCGAAATCTGCCACTGCCAGGCACGGGCAGCCTTCACGTCGGTGGTGGCCCCCGCGTCTTTGAGCAGGCCCAGCACGTCATCGCTGTCGAGAATGCTGAACTGCGGCTTGAGGCCAATCGCCTCACCGTACTCGCGCAACAGGCGCACGCCCAGCGCGTGGAAGGTGCAGATCACCACCTCCTTGGCCGGCTTGCCCACGAGCTGCTTGGCGCGCTCGCGCATCTCGGCGGCGGCCTTGTTGGTGAAGGTGATGGCGTAGATTTTTTTCGCGTCGGTGCCGGTCTGGATCAGCCGCCCGATCTTGTGCGTGATCACGCGCGTCTTGCCCGAGCCCGCCCCCGCCAGCACAAGGCAAGGGCCATGCAGAAAGTTCACAGCTTCTTGCTGGGCGAGATTGAGACCGGACATGGGGAGGCGGGAGATGGAAGTGCTTGCGCGAAGCGGCGAATCATACCGACAGGCGCGCCGTCTTTGCGCACAGGAGACAGGCCGGGCCAGCCTGTCAGCCCAACGACAAACACCCGCGCGGGCAACAAGGCAGAATGCCGCGCATGGCCGCTGTTCTTGCCGTTACCTTCCCTTTCTTTGCGCTGGTGCTGTGCGGCTATCTGGCGGCGTCGCGGCGCATGTTGCCGCTCGAAGCGGTGCCGGGGCTCAATGGCTTTGTGCTGTTCTTCGCCCTGCCCTGCATGTTGTTCCGCTTTGGCGCGGGCGCACCCATTTCGCAGTTGCTCAATCCCGGCACTTTTCTCACCTGGCTGCTGTGCGCGCTCATCATGGTGAGCTTCACCATTGCCGTCACGCTCAACCAGCGTGTGCGCTGGAACGATGCCTCGTTTGGGGCGCTGGTGGCGGCCTTTCCCAACTCGGGCTTCATGGGCGTGCCGCTGCTGGTGGCGCTGATGGGCAAGGCCGCAGCGGCGACCGTGATCGTGACCATCACGGTGGACATGATCGTCACCACCTCACTGTGTCTCGCGCTTTCGCGGCTCGACGGCGCGGGTGCGCAAGGGGCGGGGGCCGCTGCCAAGCAGGCCCTGCGCGGCATGCTCTCCAACCCCATGCCCTGGGCGATTGTGGCGGGGGCAGTGTTTTCTTTCCTTGAGCTGGAGTTGTGGGGCCCGCTGGGCAAGACGGTGGCTCTGCTGGCCGAGGCGGCTTCGCCCGTGGCGCTGTTCACCATTGGCGCGGTGCTGGCGCGTTCGCAGATCCAGCAGCAGGAAGCACGCAAGACCACTGGGCGGGCAGAGCCTGATTTGCCGGACACTTCCTTGTTGAAGGGTGGGCCAGCCGACAAAGAGAGCCCCGCTCAAGAAGAGGCGCTGGCGTCAAGAGACTACATCGGCATTGCCGCCATCAAGCTGTTTTTGCATCCGGTCGTGGTGCTGATTCTGGGTGCGGGCGTGGTGTCAATGGGTCTGGCCATGGACAAGTTCACTCTCACCGTGATTGTGCTGGTGGCGGCCTTGCCCAGCGCCAGCAATGTGTCCTTGCTGGCCGAGCGCTATGGGGCCAACAACGGGCGCGTGGCCCGCATCATTCTGGTGAGCACGGCGCTGGCCTTTTTCAGCTTTTCTGCTGTTGTCAGCTTGCTCATCTGAAGGGGTGCGGGCGCACCGAAACGCCGTTTGAAACCCGTGTTCTTGGCGCTATGATCCGCTGGTGGCGAAAGCCAGCGGCAGGCAGAATCAAGAGAAAAAGGGAGTCATCATGCACACAGACAACCACAGATTGAGCCCAAGAGACATTAACGAATATCCCCTGCGCTTCACGGCCAGCGGCAGCGAGTACCTGCGCATTTGGGTTGTTAACCTGCTGCTGATTATCATCACGCTGGGCATTTACTACCCTTGGGCCAAGGCGCGGCGCATCCGCTACTTTTGCAACAACACCGAGCTGCAAGGGCACAGCTTCGACTTTCACGGCGAGCCCATCAAGATGCTCAAGGGCAGTGTGCTGGCGCTGATTTTTTTCCTCGCACTGACAAAGGGCTCCGAGATGTCGCCGTTGGCCGGTGCCGTGGCGGCGCTGGCGTTTGTGGCCCTGGCC
>JBJOKU010000010.1:0-12510 GCA_046045925.1 Pseudomonadota bacterium | reverse complement strand
GGCGACCTTTCCCTGAACGAGATGAAACTCATCGACGATGTGTTTCTCACGCATGCGCACATGGATCACATCGCTGCCCTGCCACTCATGATTGATGCCTGCGGGGCTCAACGCACACAGCCCCTGCGCGTCCATGCACTGTCCGGCACCATTGAAGCCCTCAAAACACACATCTTCAACGACCTGATCTGGCCTGACTTCACAGTGCTGCCCACCGCCCAGCGCCCCTGGGTGATTTTGGAACCCATCAGCGTGGGGCAAGTGTTCAAATTTGGCGAGCTCAGCCTGGAGCCTTTACCCGCAGTACACACGGTTCCTGCTGTCGGCTATGCCGTTACGCGCAACGGCAAGACTTGGGTGTTTTCTGGAGACACCGAACGCAATCCGCTGTTCTGGCAGCGCATCAACCAGATGGACGTGAGCCACTTGGTGATTGAAACCGCATTCAGCGACCGCGAAAAAGAGCTCGCCAAAATCAGCCTGCACCTGTCCCCGCAAAGCCTTGCGCAGGAGCTTGACTGCATCCCGCGTGACCGACGCTATCCAATTTTCATCACCCACACCAAGCCCAGCGAGACTGCTCTGATCATGGAGCAAATCAACCGCTTTGACCGTACCGATGCGACGGGTCAGCATGTGCGCCACGATGTACGGCAACTCAAGGTCGGGCAGGAATTTGCCCTATGAGCGCAGTTCTCGACTCAGACAACAGTTTTGAGCGTGATTTTCTTGCATCTCAGCAACTCCCTCAGGATCAACGGGGTGTCAGCTTTGAGGCGCTCTTCTACAAGCAGTTGCAGCGCGTCACTTCCAAGATCCATGAGACGGAGAATATTGACCAGCTCATGCTGGAGTGCAGCCAGGACATCTGCAAGACTCTCAACGCAGACCGCCTGACCCTGTACGCCGTCAACGAAGACGGCACTGCGATCGTCTCCAAAATCAAGACTGGCCTGAACTCATCCAAAGACCTCAAGTTGCCGATTTCGGCGCAAAGTCTGGCGGGCTACTGCGCCCTCTCCAAACAAACGCTCAACATTGAGGATGTCTACAACGCGGCTGCGCTGCGCAAGATTCACCCTTCGTTGAACTTTCTCCAGGAAGTTGATCGCCGCTCGGGCTATCGCACCAAGCAAATGCTGGTGATTCCCATCGTCAGCGGTGAGCAGCTCTGGGGTGTGCTCCAGGTCATCAACAACAAGGCTGATGTTCCCTTCAGCGGCCTCGAGTTCGAAGGGGCCAAGCAGGTCTGCCTGACGCTGGCCACCGCCATCCGACAGCGTGCGTTGCGCGCCAAGGAAATCGAACGACGCAATGCGGCCGTACGGGCGACCAAATATGACGGCTTGATTGACGACGGTGTCATCACCCGAGAGCAGCTGCAGCAGTGCCAGGAAAAGGCCCGTGAACTGGCCAAGTCTGTCGAACATATTCTGATGGCCGATTTCCTGTTGCGTCCGGCCCAAATCGGACCCTCCTTGTCCAAATTTTTCGGCGTCCCCTACGAGCCCTTCAATGCCAACCGGATTCGCTCCGAGATGCTACATGGCCAGCTCAAGCGTGAGTTCATCATTGAACAGGGCTGGCTCCCGCTTGAGGAGACGCCGGAGGGCCTTGTTGTCATGTGCACCGATCCGGAAGCCGTACGTGGCTCCCGGATCGTGCCCCAGGTTTTTTCCAAGCTTTCCAAATTCGTCTACCGCGTCACCACCCAAACCGAACTGGAAGAAACACTCAGCCAGTTGTACGGTGCCGGCGAAGACACCAGCATTGACCAGCTATTGGCCGACATGCAGTCGCCCTTGGACGACGAGGGCCTCGACGACTCATCTCTCGAATCGGCCGCCGCCGACAACGAGTTGGTGAAATTCGTCAACAAGGTCATCATTGATGCCTACAACCAGAAAGTTTCTGACATTCACATCGAGCCCCTTCCCGGCAAAGCCAAGACAGGCATCCGGTTCAGGGTAGATGGAACACTGGTTCCCTACATTGAGGTGCCGGCCCAGTTCCGCCAGGCCATGGTCACCCGCCTGAAAATCATGTGCGACCTCGACATTTCCGAGCGTCGCAAACCGCAGGACGGCAAGATCAAGTTCAAGAAATACGGCCCCCTCGACATCGAATTGCGTGTGGCCACCATCCCTAGCGCGGGTGGCGTTGAAGATGTCGTGATGCGTATCCTGGCCTCTGGCGAACCCATTCCTCTGGAAAGTCTCGGCCTGACTCCGCACAACAGGGAGCGTGTCGAAAAAACCGTCTCCAAACCCTACGGCCTGTTTTACGTCTGCGGCCCCACCGGCTCCGGAAAAACAACCACCCTGCACTCGATCCTCAAGTTTTTGAACACCCCGGACACCAAGATCTGGACGGCAGAAGACCCGGTTGAGATCACGCAAAAAGGCTTGCGACAAGTCCAGATCAACAAAAAAGCGGGCATCGACTTTGCCTTGGTCATGCGGGCCTTCCTGCGCGCCGACCCTGACATCATCATGGTCGGCGAGTCGCGCGACAAAGAAACTGTCAGTATGGGTGTGGAGGCGTCCCTCACCGGCCACCTGGTGTTCTCCACGCTGCACACCAACTCAGCCCCGGAGTCCATCACACGTCTGCTTGACATGGGCATGGACCCCTTCAATTTTGCCGACGCATTGCTGGGCATTCTGGCCCAACGCCTGGCCAAGCGCCTTTGCAAATGCAAGGAAGCCTACACACCTTCTCCCGAAGAGCTGCGAGACTTTGTGGCCGAATACACCCAGGAACTGGTACACACACCAGCGTGGAAGGCCGACCCCCAGGGTTCACAAGCCAAACTCCTGGCCGAATGGACCAAGAACTATGGTGAAAACGGCAAGCTGCAGTTCTACCGGGCTGTCGGTTGCGATGCCTGCAACAAGACCGGCTACAAAGGCCGGGTTGGCCTGCACGAACTGCTGATTGCCGACGATCCCATCAAGAAATTGGTGCAAGAGCGTGCCCGCGTCGCCGAGATTTTTGTCCAGTCGGTCGAAAGCGGCATGCGAACACTCAAAATGGACGGCATGGAGAAAATCATGATGGGCCTGACCGACCTGAAGCAAGTCCGGTCTGTTTGCATCAAATAGACTCTGAATCCGGCTTGTCCGCCCCTGTTTGGAGCAAATCACATGCATTGGCATGTAATTTGCTTGTTGCATGTTTGGAAGACCAAATGGAGTCATCATGCGAAGCCACATGCAAAAAGGTTTTACCCTCATTGAGCTCATGATCGTCGTTGCGATCATTGGCATTCTGGCATCCGTCGCACTGCCCGCGTACAACGACTATACAACGAGAGCCCGCGTCAGCGACGTCATCTCCAGCGTTTACGGTGCAAAAACCGTCATCACTGTAGCCGCAGTCACGGCAGGCTCCATGCCCGCATCCTATGCGATTCCGAGTCCGACATCGCAATATATTGCCAGCGTCAGCTACAGCAACGGCACCATCACCGCCACCGCTCAAAACGATACGGCCATCACGGGCAGCACCATCACCCTCTCTGGTGTGCTCACCAACGGACAAATCATCTGGACCTGTGGCGGCACCATCGCCGCCAAGTACCGTCCAGGCTCCTGCCAATGAGCCATATTGATATGACATTTTTGTCACAGGAACATTTTTGAGAAGCAAATTTGTCCTTGGGCCACGGTTGATTTCCCTTGCAGACCTGTTTTAAGGGTGTTTATCCAAGAAACCTGATTGGCACAAAAACTGCTTTAGAAGATTCCTCAACTTTTTTCATGGAGCAACATATGAACCGTCACATTCAAAAAGGCTTTACCCTCATCGAACTGATGATCGTCGTGGCCATCATCGGCATTCTGGCTGCCGTCGCGCTGCCTGCCTACAACGACTACACCACACGTGCACGCGTATCTGAGGTGATCCTGGCCGCCTCTGGTGTCAAGAACATCATTACCGAAAGAGTGGCTCTTGAAGGCTTCACCACCATGCCTGCAAGCGCCTCCTTCAGCACAAACGCATCCACTTACGTGAGCTCCGTGGCATACACCACGGGCACGATCACTGCCACAGCAGCTGGTGACAACGCCATCGCTGGCAGCACCATCACCATGACCGGTAGCGTGAGCAACGGCGCTGTGACTTGGGTGTGCAGCGGCTCTATCGGTGCCAAGTACCGCCCCGCTAACTGCCAGTAAGGCCGTTACAAGCAAAAGTGGCCCTTCGGGGCCATTTTTGTTTTTAAGCACCTTGAACACACTGATTGATGCGCACAGCCTTTGCCACACATATTTCTCCTGGATGGTTGGGTGTTTTTTTCTCGCCCCTTCTGACCCTGACTTGGCTGCCGGGCGATCACCGCCCTCCTTGGGCCAATTTCGAGTCGGAAGCATGGGTCAGCGGTCTGTTTCTGGCCCTGTCTTGTTTCTGGCTCGCCAAGCGGCGTGAAGCAGTCCAACTGCCAAGTTTGGCCATTGCCATGCTGGGGCTGTCGTTCTGGGTCTGGATGCAATGGATTTGTGGCCAAGTTTATTTTCTCGGCGTCATCTGGACACCCGTTCTCGCTCTGGTGGGGTGTGCATTTTGTGTGGCCATCGGGGCGAGTTTGTCTGAGCAGCCGCAAAGGGATGCTCTGGCGCTCTCGCTATTTGCCGGTTTTTTGATGGCCAGTCTTGTCTCCGTTATCGCGCAGTCTGAACAGTATTTCGGTGCCCCCGGGTTGCTCGCCTCCATCGGCAAGTCTCCAGGCCGCCCTGCGTTTTTCCACAAAGCTTCCGCCTATCTCGGGCAACCCAACCTTCTGGGCACTCTGCACCTGATGTCGTGGACAGGTTGTGTCTGGATGCTCGCACACCGCAAGCTCCGTGCACCACTGGCTGCGGCGCTGATGTGCATTTGTTTGCTGGGCCTGGCGCTCACCGGCTCTCGCACCGGAATGTTGTCCCTGCTCGCCCTGTGCGCCGTTTTTCTCATGACAAAACAGGCTTGCTCCGACATCCGCGCTCCAGTGCTGAAATCAGCGGCCTTTTTCGTGATCGTTTTGCTCTTGTTGAAATCCGGCCAAGCGCTTGTTAGCATCCCCGGCATTCACGATGTTGGCCATGATGCCTCCTCTCATGCAGGATCCTCGTTGCAAGATGTCATGCAGGATAGTCCCAGGTTACGGGCCTGGCGCATGTTTCTTGAAGGCTCCTTGACTCAATTCTGGACAGGTTTTGGCTGGGATCAAAGCCATCAGGTGTACTTGTTGAGCCCCAATACGCAGGGTTCACCCACCATGTCGGAAATGTTCGTGGCCACCCACAACCTGATTCTGGATTTGGCCCTTTACTGCGGCTGGCCGCTGGCCATTGTGTTCACAATGATCGTTGCTTGGCAGATCAAGCGCCTGTGGCAACAGGGCACGCCTGATCGCCGGTGGTTCCTGATCGCCCTCATCCCGCTGGGCATCCACTCCATGCTGGAACTGCCACACCACTACCTGTTCTTTCTGTTACCCGCCGGGCTGATGCTTGGAATGGCGCACCCCGCATCACCGCCATTGCGTCCATATTGGCAAATGTCGCCCTGGACAGCCCGCGTTGTCGTCGGGTTGATGGTCATTGCATGGGGTCTGACCGTTTATGACTACGTGAACATTCGCCACAAAAGAAATGTCACCCGCTTCGAAATCATCCGCATCAAGAACACCTCATTGATGCCCTACCCCGACACCTTTGTCCTGACCCACCAAGATGGCTGGTTGGATTTCGCGCGCGCCAAATACTCCGAGAAATTCAAGCCCGAGCAACTGGCCATGTTTGAACAATCTGTGATGCTGATGCCCACCAAAGGCCACATTTTCAAATTGGCCATCCTTCTGTCCGCCAACAATCAACCCGACAGGGCCAAGTACTGGCTGTCGCGTGCTTGCGCCTGGACCCCTCCCCACACCTGCCCGGATGCCAAACAGGAGTGGCAGCAATTGCAGGAAGAATTCCCCGAAATCGCCCATCTTTCCTGGCCCACTCAGCAATAATCCCGCCATGAACACCCCTCGCACGATTCTCGTCACGGGCGCGGCCGGATACATTGGCTCGCACACCACGCTGCAACTCATGCTCGCTGGCCACCAGGTGGTAGCCATCGACAACCACTGCAACAGCTCACCCGCCGTGTACGCGCGATTGCGCGCACTGGCCGGCGACAAGGCCCCGCTGCTTTGCGCTACTTACACGCACGACATCAACGACACCGCCCGCGTCAACGAAGTCTTCCACGCACACCGCATCGATGCCTGCATCCACTTTGCCGCGCTCAAGGCCGTCGGCGAATCGGCGCAGGTTCCGCTGGCCTATTTGCACAACAACCTCTGCGGCCTGCTCAACCTGCTCAAGGTCATGGATGCCCACAAGGTGCGCCGTCTGGTTTTCAGCTCCTCGGCCACGGTGTACGGTGAAGCCAAGGTCGTGCCCATCACCGAAGACTCCCCGCTGGAGTCCACCTCCGTCTATGGCCTCACCAAGCTGATGGGCGAACAGATTCTGGCGCCACTCATAAATGCCCCCGTCACCGAAGGTCTTCCGTGGCAACTGGGCGTGCTGCGCTACTTCAACCCTGTCGGCGCCCACCCCTCGGGGCAGATCGGCGAAATGCCCAGCGGCATTCCCAACAACCTCATGCCCTACGTCACCCAGGTGGCCGTGGGCATCCGCCCGCACCTGAACGTGTTTGGCAGTGACTACCCCACGCCCGACGGCACCTGCATCCGCGACTACATCCACATCGAAGACCTGGCCAGCGGCCACCTGGCCGCGCTCGACCGCCTCATGCATCACGAAGGCAGCTTCACGGTCAACCTGGGCACAGGCCGTGGCACCAGCGTGCTGGAGCTTGTTGAGACTTTTGCCCGCGTCAACAACATTGCGGTTCCCTTCGTTCTTGCGCCACGGCGTGAAGGCGACATCACCGCCTGCTATGCCAACCCGGCCAAGGCCAACACTTTGCTGGGCTGGAAAGCCCGCTACAACGTTGAGGACATGTGTCGCGATGCCTGGCGCTGGCAAAGCCTGAATCCAGAGGGCTATGGCCAGAGCTGAGTGGGCTCCAGCCGACAACAGGCCAGCCACCGTGCCAGCCTGGACATTCGGCCTGCTCGCCACCCTCGTTGCCCTGACCTGGCTCAACCCCTTTGCGCCCGCCCCTTCGGCCTACGCAGTGCCTTGGCTGGTCACCCTGGGGTCAATGGCTTTGCTACTCGCCGCATGTGCATACTGGCAGCCCGGTTGGTCTGGCTTTTTTCATGCCTGCCTGCTGGGATGGCTGACCGCCAGCCTGCTCAACTGCCTCATTGCACTGATCCAGTACAGCGGGCTGACCGCGCAACTGCAAGCCCCGTGGAGTCTATGGATCAATCAAACCCCGCCGGGTCTGGCTTTTGGCTGGCTGCGCCAGCGCAATCAGTTGGCCACCTTTTGCAATATGGGCCTGATCTGCCTGTTTTACCTGTGGCATTGCCGCAGCCCCGGGCAACGCTTCTGGCTGCCACTCGCGACAGGCAGTCTGCTTGTCATGGGGTGTGCTGCCACGCATTCGCGCATCGGGCTGGTGCAATGCTGTCTTGTTTGTCTGTCAGGCCTGCTGGTGTCCTTGCGCATGCATCGCAGGGACATGGCCCTTGGCTGCGTTTACCTTGCGCTGGTTTATGTCTGCGCGTCAAGACTTCTGCCCCACATCAGCACCCTGCTGCCCAACGCAGACATCGCCATGTTTCCCCAATGGGGCGCTTTCACCCGCCTGACCGGCGATGATGGATGTGAGGCCCGCAAGGTGCTATGGTCCAACGTGCTGCAACTCATTTCGGTTCGCCCGTGGACAGGCTGGGGCTGGGGCGAGCTTGACTACGCCCACTACATTCACGCCTACCAGTTGCAGCCCGGAGAAAAGCGCTTTTGCGACATTCTGGACAATGCGCACAACCTGCCATTGCAGCTCGCTGTGGAGCTGGGCCTCCCGGTGTGTCTGCTTCTGTTCGGGGCAGGGCTTGTCTGGCTCTGGCACAGCCAGCCCTGGCGCGAATCATCGGCACAGCGACTGGCCGCATGGGCCATCCTCACCGTGATTGGCCTGCACAGTCTGGTGGAATACCCGGTTTGGTACGGCAGCTTTTTTTCAGCTTGTGCCATATGCCTGATTTTTCTCGCCAGCCGCAATCGCGGATGGGCAGGCCCACGGGTACTCGCGGCAGGCGCTATGGCACTGACGGTTTTTACCGCCTATGCCGGTTTTGACTATCACCGGGTTTCACAAGTCTTTCGTCCGGTCGCGCAACGCAGCCCCTGGTATGCCGACGATCCGCTCGGACATGCCGACCGCTCGGTGCTGTTCAAGCCGCAGGCCGACTTTGCACGCCTGAGCCTGATGCAAGTCACGCCTGAGAACGCGGCCTACGTGCTTGAATTGAGCCAGCGGGTGCTGCACCACTCGCCCGAGGCGGGCGTGATTGAAAAATTGCTGCAAGCTGCCCAGCTTGCCGGGCGTACAGACTTGTACGACCTGCACCGCCGCCAATACCGGGCGGCGTTCCCCGCCAAGCACGATCAATGGCAACGCAGGCAGCTCGCCCCAACCCCAGCCACGCACTGATCTCCAGTTGTAACGACTTCTCAACCCGCCACGAAGTCGCCCGACTGGCCCCCATGCTTTTCCAGCAACCGGACCGGGCCGATCACCATCCCCCGATCTACGGCCTTGACCATGTCATAAATGGTGCTCAGTGCAATCTGCACCGCAATGAGCGCCTCCATCTCCACCCCGGTATGCCCCAGCGTCTGCACCCTCGCCACACAGGCAAATCCGGGCAAGCCCGCGTCCACCGGCAATGGCTCGAAGTTGACACTCACATGCGTCAGCGCCAGCGGATGGCAAAGTGGAATCAGCTCTGCCGTCTTCTTGCTCGCCATGATGCCTGCCAAACGGGCCACGCCCAACACATCGCCCTTTTTGGCCGTGCCCATACTGACCAGATCGAAGGTGCCGGGCATCATGCGGATTTCACCTCGCGCAATGGCGGTACGCTGCGTTTCAGGCTTGCCTCCCACATCGACCATGTGGGCCTGCCCCTGCGCATCGAAATGATTCAAAGTTGGCGCTAAAGTATTCATCGCTTACAAACCCTTAACTTCTTGGAGTGATGATACGGCCATGCGCAACTGGAAAGACAATTTTCGAGCCAGCGGCATCCATCTGGGCCTGAGTTTGCTGGTGGCCGCCCTGGCCGCAGTCGTGGTTTTCGGGCTCTGGTACCCCTCCCCCTACCACGAGTTCTCGGGGGGGCGCGAGCTGTTCACCCTGCTGGTGAGTGTGGACATCGTGATGGGGCCGCTCATCACCCTGATGGTGTATTCCAAGACCAAGCCCTGGAAAGTCATGCGTCGCGATTTTGCCGTCATCGGCCTGTTGCAACTGGCGGCGCTGGGCTACGGCATGTGGACGGTATTTCTGGCGCGGCCCGTGTATCTGAGTTTCGAATACACCCGCTTTCGCGTGGTTCATGCCATTGATGTGCGCACCGATCTGCTCGACAAGGCCCTGCCCGAATTCCGCAGCCTGCCCCTGACCGGCCCTCGCATCATCGGACTGCGCGAACCCATCGACATCAAGGAAAAAAACGACACCGCCTTCGAGGCCATGGCCGGCCAGTCCACCACAGCACGGCCCGACTTCTGGCAGCCCTACGAAAAATCCATCCCCGAGATTCTCAAGGCTGCCAAACCCGTCAGCGAGTTGCTCCAGCGCTTGCCCGACAGCGGGGCCGTGCTACAACCCATCCTTCAATCCAGCGGCAAAGCCCCAAGCCAACTCGTTTACCTGCCCTGCAATGCACGCCAGCATTTCTGGACAGTGCTGCTGGATGCCCAGACTGCGCAGTTCATAGCCTTGGCCCCCGTGGATTCATTTTGAAGTTTCTTCGCCACTTTCTTTTTCGCCCCCTGCTGCTGAGCGGCGCATTGCTGCTTTCAGTGCCCTCAGGTGCCCAATTGCCCAGCATGGGCGATGAGGTTGACTTTCCCCTGCGCAACGAGCGCGTCATCGGGGACTGGATCGCCCGCAACGTCTATCGTGATCCCGACTACATCGACGACCCCATCCTTCAGCAATACGTGCAGGGCATCTGGTCAGGGCTGATGGAAGCCTCGCGCAACTCGGGCCATCTCACCCCCGAATTGCAGGAGCGCCTGGCTTGGCGCATCTTTCTCGACCGCGACCCCAGCGTAAACGCCTACGCCATGCCCGGGGCCTACATGGGCGTGAACATGGGCCTGATTGCACTGGTGCAAACCCGTTCTGAACTGGCAGGCGTGCTGGCCCACGAAATCACCCACGTCACCCAGCGACACATTGCCCGCTCCATCGGACAGCAGGGCCGCCAAGCCCCCTGGATGATGCTGGCCATGCTGGTGGGTGTGGCGGCACTGGGCCGCAACCCTGAGGCGGCGCAGGCCGCCATCGTTGGCTCGCAGGCGGTGAGTGCGCAAAGCCAGCTCAATTTCAGCCGCGACATGGAGCGCGAGGCCGACCGCATCGGGTTTTCCGTCATGACCCGCGCCGGATATGAGCCCGAAGGCATGGTTGAGATGTTCCGCAAGCTCGAACACGCCAACCGCATCAACGACACAGGCAACTACCCCTACCTGCGCAGCCACCCGCTCACTGGTGAGCGCATCTCCGACATGGGCAACCGCATGTCGCAGCTTGAGCAAACCCGCCCGCCAGCGGCCACACCTGCAAACGCCGACATCATGGCGTTGCTGATGGGTGCGCGGGCCAAGGTGCTGTCGCGTCCGGGTGTGGACAGTCTGCAAGTGCTCAGCCGAAGCCCCGAGGCCGCCACCTTCGGCCAAGCCCAGCCCGCCACACAACTGGCGGGTTTGTATGGAGCCGTGCTGGCCAGCGCCCAGTTGCGCGACGAGCCCCGCACCAAGGCCCAGCTGCAACAGCTCAAGGCCTTGGCCGCCCGCATCAAGGTGGCAGATGCACCAGAGATCGCCCAGACCTTGCGTTTGCTCGAAATTGAAATCTGGATGCCCACCGCCGGGGCCAACCTGCCCCAACTGGAGAAGGCGCTGGCCCAGAGCGGGCTTGAACCCAGCGTGACCCAGGGCATGGGCAGCATTACCCGCCCTCTGCTGCTGGTTTGGGCGCAAGCCAAAGTCAGGCTTGGTCAGGCGCAGTCCGTTGCGCAAGCATTACCCACATGGATCAGCGTGCACACAGACGACGCAGCCGCATGGCGATTGCTCTCGGCCGCAAACGAGAGCCTGGGCCTGCCCACCCAGGCGGTTCGCGCCGAGGCAGAGGCGCGTGTCATTGAACTGGATTACGCAGGGGCACTGGAGCGCCTTGTGGCGGCGCAGTCGCAGGCCGCCAAGGCCGATCACTTTGAGCAGAGCATTCTCCAGAGCCGCATTCGCGCAGTACGGCTGCTCCAGGCTGAGCAGCATGACAACGAAAAGGTGCTGCGATAGGTCGCACGGCAGGCAAGGCTGGGCGCAAACGTAAAATCCCCCGATGCTCACCGTCAAAACCGAATTGCTCGCCGCACTTGCTGCCGAGCTGGAAAAACTCTCTGCGGGCGCGGGCGACAAGGCCGCGTTCGAATCTCCCAAAGTGGCCGCCCACGGCGATCTCGCCTGCACCGCCGCCATGCAACTGGCCAAAGCCGCCAAAACCAACCCCCGCGCACTGGCCGAACAACTCATTGCCGCCCTGAAAGCCACGCCCGCCTTCGAGCGCTGGGTCGATGCGCTCGAAATCGCAGGCCCCGGCTTCATCAACATCCGCTTGAAGCCTGCCGCCAAGCAAGTGGTGGTGCAAGAAGTGCTCTCGCAAAGCGCGGGCTACGGCATCCAGGCCGCCAACCCCGATGCCAAAGTGCTGGTTGAATTCGTCAGCGCCAACCCCACCGGCCCGCTGCACGTCGGTCATGGCCGCCAAGCCGCGCTGGGAGACGCCATCTGCAACCTGCTGGCCACACAGGGCCAGAACGTGTACCGCGAGTTCTATTACAACGACGCGGGCGTGCAGATCGACACCCTGGCCAAATCCACCCAGATGCGCGCCAAGGGCTTCAAGCCGGGTGATGCCGAATGGCCCGAAGCCGCCTACAACGGCGCCTACATCGCCGACATCGCCGCCGACTTTCTCGCGCAGAAAACCGTGCAGGCCGACGACCGCAGCTTCACCGCCAGCGGCAACCCCGACGATCTGGACAGCATCCGCCAGTTCGCCGTGGCCTACCTGCGCCACGAGCAAGACCTCGACTTGAAAGCCTTCGAGGTCAAGTTCGACAACTACTACCTCGAATCCAGCCTCTACACCTCGGGCCGCGTCAAGGCGGCGGTGGAGCGCATCAGCGCCGCCGGAAAAACATACGAAAGTGAGGGCGCACTCTGGCTGAAATCCACGGAATACGGGGATGACAAAGACCGCGTGATGAAAAAGAGCGACGGCACCTTCACCTACTTCGTGCCCGACGTGGCCTACCAC
>JBJOKU010000009.1:0-12567 GCA_046045925.1 Pseudomonadota bacterium | reverse complement strand
GCCTATCTGGCGCGGCCTTACCAGATGGTGCGCAGCCGCAAGCTGGGCTTGGGCAGTGAACAAGGCGGACGTGCATCATGAGCGCCGCCACCACCCAGAGCCACTGCGGCCAGTCTGATTGCGGATGCCACAGCGCCACGAGCGAGCCTGTGGCCCGCGTCAACGCTGTGACCTTGCACGAAGAAGGCGAGCGCCTTTCGGCGGACGAGCTGCGCGTGCGTGCCATCACCGAGCTGCTGCGCCAGCAAGCTGTGGCCACCGGGCGATTGGCCGCTTCGGATGCATCCATCTGGTCGCCTCCCGATACCACCCAGCAGAAGGCCATTGAGCGTCTGCTCGACGAAGAAGTGCCTACGCCCGAGGTGACGCGCGAAGCCTGCGAGCGCTACTACGAGGCCAACAAGCTGCAGTTCATCGTGGGCCAGAACGCCCATGTGCGCCACATCCTGTTTGCCGTCACGCCCGGTGTGGATGTGCATGCCCTCGCGCAACGCGCCGAGCAGGCCCTGCTGGAGCTGTTGCGCAAGGGCTCGGCGCCCGGCCGCTTTGCCGAACTGGCCCGCGAACTCTCCAACTGCCCCAGTGGTGCCGAGGGCGGCGATCTGGGCACGATCGGCCCGGACGATTGCGCTCCCGAACTGGCCAATGAGCTGTTTTTCCAGACCAATGCCGGCTGGGGCATGGGCTTGCGCCCGCGTCTCGTGCACACGCGGTACGGCTTTCACATCATCGACGTGCTGGGCCGCAAGAAGGGCCGCCAACTGGCCTTTGCCGATGTGCATGAACGCATCGCCAACCAGATGTCCAACCAGTCGCGCAGCACGGCCTTGCGCCAATACGTGCTGTTGCTGGCGGGAGCCGCCCGCATCGAGGGTGTGGACATCGAGGCGTCGGCGAGTCCGCTGGTTCAGTAGGAGCCCACCTTGGCAGAGCCGGACAACGCAACGGGCCAGGACGACCTGCTGCTGCGCTTGCGGGAGTTCCACTCCGACTATTTCCCGCGCCATCAGCAGCGCTTCCAGGACTTGGTGTCTGGGGGGCAGCATCCGAAGACGCTGTTCATCGGTTGCTCCGACTCGCGCCTCGTGCCCTATCTGCTCACGGGCGCACAGCCGGGCGAGCTGTTCATTGTGCGCAACGTGGGGGCTTTTGTGCCGCCCTACGACGGCTCGCACGGGCTGCACGGCACCATGGCCGCCATCGAGTTCGCGGTGCTGAGTTTGAAGGTGGAGCACATCATCGTCTGCGGCCACAGCCACTGTGGCGCGATCCGCGCCGCCTACGAGGGCGTGCCTGACGAGGCCATGGCCTTGAAGAGCTGGCTCAAGCTGGCCGACGAGGCACTGCTGCCGGTGCAGCCCAGCCCCGAGGCCATGCGTCGCACTGAGCAGCGCGGCGTGGTGCTGCAACTCGAACGCCTGATCGACTACCCCATGGTGCGTCGTGCGGTGGAGGCGGGGCACTTGAATCTGCACGGCTGGTACTACGTGATCGAAGAAGGCGAGGTGCATGTCTTCGATGCCGAGAAAGGCCAGTTTCTTCCCTCGGCCGAGGCTTCGCACAGCGGCACCGGCCCCTATTGCCCTTATGTGGAACACGATGGACAAGTCATCAGCGATGAATGAAACCCCAACCGGTGTGAGCGAAGCCAGCTCGTTCGAACAACTGCTTGACATGGCCCGCGCCAGCGGACTGCAAAGCTGGAGCCTGCGCGGCAAGACCCTGCTGCCCGTGGTGCAGGGCGGCATGGGCGTGGGCGTCTCGGCGGGGGGACTGGCCGGTACGGTCGCGGCGCTGGGTGGCGTGGGCACGATCTCGTCGGTTGATCTGCGCCGCCTGCACCCCGACCTGATGGCGCAGACCGTGCACCTGTGCAAGGAAAGCGCGAACAGCCAGGCCAAAGACCAGATCAATGCGGCCAACCTGGAGGCGCTGGGGCGCGAGGTGCGCAAGGCCCGCGAGATCAGCGCAGGGCAGGGCGTGATTGCGGTCAACATCATGAAGGCGCTGAGTGAATACGAAGCCTATGTACGACATTCACTGGCCTGTGGCGTGGATGCGCTGGTGGTGGGCGCGGGCCTGCCGCTGGATTTGCCCGAACTCGCGGCCGATCACCCCGGCGTGGCGCTCATTCCCATCCTCTCCGATGCACGCGGTGTGCAACTGCTGGTGCGCAAGTGGGAGAAGAAGGGCCGCTTGCCCGATGCCATCGTGATCGAACATCCGGGCAAGGCGGGCGGGCACCTCGGCGCGGCACGGGTGGGCGATCTGCACGACAGCCGCTTTGACTTCGAGGTGGTGCTGCCCGCCGTGCTGGGCTTCTTGCGCGAGACGGGGCTGGAGGGCTGCATACCGCTGGTGGTGGCAGGAGGCATGTCGAGCGCGCAGGACATTGCGCGCATGCAGGCGCTGGGTGCAGCGGCCGTGCAGTTTGGCACCGCCTTTGCTGTCACCGCCGAGTGCGATGCCGACCCTGGCTTCAAGCGAGTGCTGGCCAGCGCACAGCCGCAGGACATGGTGGAGTTCGTCAGCGTGGCCGGTTTGCCTGCGCGTGCGGTGAAGACGCCTTGGCTCGAAAAATACCTGCGCGTGGAGCCCAAGCTCAAGGCCGTGGCCCACGAGAAAAAACAGTGCAACCTCGGCTTTGATTGCCTGGCCCATTGCGGCCTGCGCGACGGCAAGGCCGACATCGGCCAGTTCTGCATCGACAAGCAACTCGGTCATGCGCTCGAAGGCGATGCGCAGCGTGGTCTGTTCTTCCGGGGGGCCGGGCCGCTGCCCTTTGGCGAGCAGATCCGCCCGGTGGTCGACCTGATGCGCTGGCTGCTCGGCGGCGTGCGACCCGTGGCGGCCTGAGGGCTTGCGCCTTGTGGTTGAATCGGGCTTCCACCCGGAGCCCGACCATGACGCACCCTGATTTTTCTGCCCCCGCCCCTTTGCAAAATCCCCGCCACGTGGAGACCCTCATTGCGGGCGTGGCCACGTCCGACGGCGCTGGCGTCAAGCTCACGCGCGTGCTCACCAACGAGTTGCAACAGCGCCTCGACCCCTTTCTCATGCTCGATGCCTTTGGCAGCGACAAGGCCGACGACTACATCGCCGGTTTCCCCGATCACCCGCACCGTGGCTTCGAGACCGTGACCTACATGCTTGCGGGCCGCATGCTCCACCGCGACAACGCCGGACATCAGGGCCTGCTGGAAAACGGCGACGTGCAGTGGATGACTGCGGGCAGCGGCCTCATCCACTCCGAAATTCCGCAGCAGCAAGAAGGCGTGATGGAGGGCTTCCAGCTCTGGCTCAACCTGCCGCGCGGCAAGAAGATGTGCGCGCCGTGGTACCGCGACATCAAGAACGCCGACCTGCCCCAGTTCGATACACCGCAGGGCGCGCATGTCACCGTCATCGCGGGGCAGAGCCACGGTGTGAAGGGCGCGATCGAGCGCGAAGTGACCGAGCCCATTTATCTGGACGTGCACCTCGCCGCAGGTGCCAGCTTCGAGCAAACCCTGCCCGCCACGCACAACGCCTTCATCTATGTGTATCGCGGCGCAGTGCAGACCAACGGACAAGCCGTGTCCAGCAAACTCATGGCCATCTTCGCCAACGACAACGGTGCAGACGGCGTGCACATCAGCGCTAGCGTTGCAGCCCGCTTCATCCTCATCGCAGGCAAGCCGCTGAACGAGCCCATCGTGCAATACGGCCCCTTCGTGATGAACACCAAAGAAGAAATCATGCAGGCGGTGAACGATTACCGCGCGGGGAAGATGGGGCCGTTGAAGGCGTAGCACTTCGTTTAGACTGTTCGTCCAATACGACGGTCAAGAGATGAGGGGGCTTGATGAAATTCAACAAACCATTTGCCATTGCGGGCACCATTCAGGGCATAGGGTTGTGGTGGATGTGGCATGCAGTCAGCGAGAAAGTCTGGCCTGCTACTGATCCCCATGTTTTCTTTGCGTTTCTGTGGCCCATGCTTGCGGTTCCACTGGCGTTGTACTGGACAGAAGCAATTCCCGGTTTGTCCCTCAAGCATCGAGCCCGGCTGCTGTTTGGGGTGGCTGTGCTCTTCGCGGGGCTGGGGTTTTATGAGGCTTGGTCTTCCGAGGTCAGCCTGATCGGGTCTTGGCGCGGAGATTCTCCCTGGCGCAGCAGCATGGCGGTAGCTGTGTTGCTCTTCGTGGGTGTTCACCTGATGGCATGTCACCGCTGGCCCCGGGGTGGATGGAATTACCCGGACTTGTTCGAATACACATGGCGAAACGGAGTACTCACCAGCACGGCCTCGTCCATGCTGGGCGCGTTCTGGTGCATCTTGTTTGCAGGGGCCGGGCTGCTCAAGCTGGTGGGTGTCGAATGGGTCTGGGAAACGATCACCAAATCCTGGTTTGCCTATCCGGCATCGGGGGTGGTGCTGGCGGCGGCATTTGCGCTGGGCATTCGGCGTGCTGGCATGGCCATGACCATCCGCAAATTTTTGCTCTCCATCATGTCCTGGTTGCTGCCGTTGGTCCTGCTGTTTGCAGTGGTGTGGAGTGTGGTGATGCCCGTGATGGGTCTGGACAAACTCTTCAAGACAGGACATGCGGCCTTCATGATGCTGTGGTTCGCAGCATTGGCGATCAAATTCGTCAATTGCGCATATCAGGACGGGGAACAAGGCGATCCTTATCCGGCATGGTTGAGCCGTGTTACGCAATGGGCGTGGCTGGGCATGCTTCCAGTGGTGGTGGTGGCTTTGTGGGCACTGGGTTTGCGCATCCAGCAGTACGGCTGGTCAGTGGGGCGCATCTGGGGATTATGGGTAGCGGTGGTGGGAGCCCTGTATGTGCTGGGTTATCTGTGCTCATTGCGTGATCGCAGTCGTTGGATGGCCGCGATCAGTCGCAGCAACATCGTGGCTTCCGTGATACTTTGCGTTGGCACGCTGATCCTGCTTTCACCCTTGGCCGATTCGAGGCGATTGGCATTTGCCTCACAGATCAGCAAATACGATCCGGCTTCGAAAGAAAAGTCGGCCCAACCAGACTGGCGTTTCTTGAGTTATGAAACGGGTCGTTACGGCAGAGAGCAGTTGCGGGAGTGGTCTGAAGGCAAGGGATTGCCTGTTGAGCACCCCTGGATAGCATTGTCGAAGGGCGCACTGTCTCAACGCGAAACGCACCAACAGGCTGATGTGGACATCTCGGCCGACACGCTTCCATCCAAGTTAGTCCCGCACCCGAAAGGCAAGAAATTGCCACCTGATTTTGTGGCGCAAGTGCTGCGTGAGAAGGATGATTGGCGCTGGAAGCAGTGCTTCAAGGATGTCTGTCATATCTGGGTCGGTGATTTGGATTCAGATGGGCAAGATGAATTGGTGGTGTTCGCCACATTGGGTGTTGATTCTGTTGTGGATTCAAGTGGCAATCTTTATGCCCACAGAGGAGAAAAATGGGTTCCTCTAGGGGCAGTCTCAACGGTAGATCGATCTACCGCTTCTCCTCGGTTTGAAGCCAGGGCTTTGGATGAGGCCAGCGCAGAGATTCCCAAATACAAAGACTTGGTCATTGGGGGGCGGAGGCTCTATTGGTCGAGGTGGTGATCGGCATCCTTTAGCATCAAGTGATTGCATTACGCGAGGAGACAAACATGCCCCACCACGAACGCGGCAAGATCGTCACGGCTGCCGAGGCGGTGCGTTTGATTCACAGCGGCAACACCATCGCCACGGGCGGCTTTGTGGGTGTGGGCTTTGCCGAAGAGGTGGCCATTGCGCTTGAAGACTGGTTCTTGTCGGGCGACGCCGCTTGCCCGCGAGACCTCACGCTGATGTATGCCGCAGGTCAGGGCGATGGCAAGAAGCGTGGCCTCAACCACCTCGCGCACGCCGGGCTGGTGCGCCGCGCCATTGGTGGGCATTGGGGTTTGGTGCCGGGCTTGCAGCAGATGGCCGTGAACAACGAGATCGAGGCCTACAACCTGCCGCAGGGCGTGATCTCGCATTTGTTCCGCGACATCGCCGCTCACAAGCCGGGGCATCTGAGCCGCATTGGCATCGGCACCTTTGTGGACCCGCGCCACGGCGGCGGCAAGCTCAATGCCCGCACGCAGACCGATCTCGTCAAGTTGATGGAAGTCGATGGCGAAGAGTTTCTCTTTTACAAGGCGCTGCCAGTGGACGTGGCCATCGTGCGCGGCACCACCGCCGACCCCGACGGCAACATCACCATGGAGCGCGAAGCGCTCACGCTGGAGAGCCTGGCCATTGCCACGGCGGCGCGCAACAGCGGCGGGCTCGTGATCGTGCAGGTGGAACGGCTGGCCGAGCGCGGTGCGCTCAATGCGCGGCAGGTGAAGATTCCGGGTGTGCTGGTGGATTGCGTTGTCGTTGCTGCGCCCGAGCATCATCACCAAACTTTCGGCACGCCCTACAGCCCGGCTTTTTCAAGCGAGTTGCGAGTGCCTGAAACGCAAGGCAACCCGTTTGCGATGGGGCTTCGCAAAGTGATTGCGCGTCGCGCCGCTTTGGAGTTGCGCCCGAACAGCGTCGTCAATCTGGGCATCGGAATGCCCGAAGGCGTGGCGGCAGTGGCGGCTGAAGAAAAAATCACTGACTTGATGACGCTGACCGCCGAGCCGGGCGTGATTGGAGGCATTCCTTCAGGCGGCTTGGACTTTGGCACGGCGGTGAACGCGCGGGCGGTGATTGATCAACCCTATCAATTTGATTTTTATGACGGCGGCGGCTTGGATGTGGCCTTCCTCGGCATGGCGCAAGTGGATGCGAAGGGCAACGTCAATGTTTCCAAATTCGGCTCTCGCCTGGCGGGTGCTGGCGGTTTTATCAACATCAGCCAAAGCGCGCGCAAGGTGGTGTTTGTGGGCAGCTTTTGTGCAGGTGAAAAAGGCGTTCACATTCAAAACGCAAAGCTGCATTTGCCCAAAGGCGAGCAAGCACGCAAGTTTGTCAGCGAAGTCGAACACCGCACCTTTTCGGGCGAGCACTCAGCGCGACGCGGACAAGAGGTTTTGTATGTCACTGAGCGCTGCGTTTTCAGGCTCACGCTTGACGGTCTGGAGCTGATTGAAATTGCACCGGGCGTGGACTTGCAGCGCGATGTGCTTGACCTGATGGACTTTGTGCCAAAGCTCGCTGAGCCGTTGGATCAGATGGATATTCGCGTCTTCACTGAAGCGCCCATGGGCTTGCGTCAGCAGCTAGTCGGCGTGCCGCTGGACGAGCGATTCCACTACGACCCTGTGCTCAATACGTTGCACATGAACTTCGAGCGATTGGAGGTCAAGCATCGCGACACCATCGACGAAGTCTCACGCATTCTTGAGCAGATCTGCAAACCTGCTGGCAAGCGTGTTCACGCAGTAGTGAACTACGAAGGCTGCGTCATTGATCGCGATCTGGTTGACGACTGGGTGCGCATGGTTGAAGACGCATCATCGCGCTGGTACAAAAGCGTGGTGCGTTACAACACCAGCGCGTTCATGCGTTCGAAGCTTGGTGCTTTATCCAAGTGAACTGAACAATGTATTCAGCTCAAGCGTGCTCGATCACGTACAGACCCACATCCACCTTGCCTGACCTGAATCCTGCTTCGCAATAGCAGAGGTAGTACTCCCACAAGCGCTTGAAAGTGTCGTCGAAACCCAATAGGGCAATCGAGGGCCATGCCTGATGGAATCGCTCACGCCAATCTCGCAAAGTCAATGCGTAGCTGATGCCGAAGGTTTCAGAGTGTGTGACCTTCAGCGCCGCCTGTTGACTTTGTGAGTGGATGATTTGTGGGGTGAGCAGCATGCCGCCGGGGAAGATGTATTTTTGAATGAAGTCGGCGTTGCTGCGGTAGCGATCGAAATGTTTGTCTGCAATCGTGATCGCCTGGATGACGGCGCGACCACCGGGCTTGAGGCATTGGCGGATCTGATTGAAATATGTCGGCCAATGGCGCTCGCCTACCGCTTCGATCATTTCAATCGACACGATGTGGTCGTATTGGGCATTGAGATCACGGTAATCCATGAGCTTGAGATCAACTTGTTGCGACAAGCCTTCAGCGCGAACGCGCTCTTTGGCGTGTCGCAATTGCTCTGAAGACAAGGTGATGCCCGTGAAGGAGGCGTCGTGCGCTTTGGCGAGTTGACAAGCCAGCGCGCCCCAGCCACAGCCGATCTCCAAAATGCTCGGCTGCGCGCCTGCCATGGGTTCGCCCAGCAACTGGGCAATGCGCTGGAGTTTGCGCGACTGCGCTGCTTCCAGGCTCTCTTGCGGGTGGTGATAAATGCCGCTTGAATAAATCAAATCTGCATCGAGCCAATGCCGATAAAAGTCGTTACCCAAGTCGTAATGAAATGAGATGTTGCGCTTGCTGCCGTCACGGCTGTTGTCGTTGACGAGGTGTTGGATTCGATTGATCACCCGCCACAGCCATCCTGCGTCGATATGGCTTTGCCAGTGTGACTCATTGGCCAAACCCAGCATCAGCAAGTTGGTCAGGTCTGGCGTGCTCCAGTCTCCTGCCATGTACGACTCGGCAAGCCCGATGTCTCCACCCGTGGCCAGCTTGTAAATGGCTTTCCAGCGGTGAATCACGAGCGTGGCTTCGGGGCCGTGCATGGCGGCCTTGCCGTGCAGAACTTGGCCGTTCGGCATCTGGATATGCAGGCTCCCGCATGCCATATTGCCGAGCATTTTTTCAATCAGAGCCCACACGGGTTTGTGTGCCAGACGTGTCCACGGGGTTGCCGACGATGCGGCGGTGATCGATGGCGATGGCAGATTACTGGCTGTACTCATGATGCGGTGTTTCCTGTGCGGATGACGGTCAGCGGGTGGACGGGAGGCGCGGGCTTGTGAACGACTTTCACACCCTTGAGCCAGAGCTTCAACGCTTCCCAGTGAATGGCGGTGATGACTTTCAGCGTCAGCAAGGGGTGGGTGACGAAGTGCCAGCACAGCGAGGCATCGGTCAGCGCATGACGATGCGCCCGGTATGTGGCCACCAGCTTGCGGCCTTCGGCATCGAGCGCCTGCACGCTGAAAAGCATCTCGCGTGTTTGCGCTTGCGGTGCGCGCATGGTGAAGCGATAGGTCATGTTCGATTCCAAAAACGGCGACACATGAAACTGCTTGTGGCACTGTTGATGAATATCGCTGCTTGGCGCTTCTTCGTTCACTTCAAGCAAGTAGGAGTGGCGCTCGCCAAAGGTGTTGTTGACTTCGTAGATCAAAGCCACCAATTGATCGCGCTGGTCATGGCAGAAATACACACTCACTGGGTTGAAGGCATAGCCCAGAATGCGAGGCATGGTCAGCAGCATGATGCGCCCATCGTGGGGCAGGTCTGCCGTCTGCAACTGCTCGCGCACCCAATCCTTGAGCCCGGTTGCGCGGCCATCTCCGTAATCCGATTCGCACAGGCTCATCAGGTTGAATCGGTTGTGCGAGAACAACCAAGTCATGCGCGACACCTCTTGCAACTCGTCCAGGTCGAGCAGCAGGGAATACATGCGGTAGCGCAGGTGGTGCGCCACCGGGCGAAACCGCCGGTGCATCACCGCACCACTGTAGATCGCGCTATGCATGGGCCATCTCATTGGCAGTGCGGGGCGTGACGAAGATGCGCCCTGACTCGTTGTCCACCGTCCAAGGTCGGCGAACCCCGCCCAATTGCTCAGCCACAGCCAACCCGGCTTGCAAACCGTCTTCGTGAAAGCCTGAGCCAAAGTGAGCGCCGCAGTACCAAGTGCGGTTCTGACCTTGCAGGCTCCACAAAGACTGCTGCGCTTGCATGGCCTCCAGGTCAAAAATCGGGTGCTCGTATTCGATGCGCTTCAAGGTCTTGTCCGGCGCTGGCGGCTGCGGTGGATTGAGCGTGACAAACAGCGGGCGATCTTGCGGCAGATGTTGCAGCTTGTTCATCCAATAAGTCACGCACAGCGCGTCATCGGCTTGCCCGGTGGACAGGTAATTCCAGCTCGACCAAACCTTGCGGCGCTTGGGCATCAGGGCTGCGTCGGTGTGCAGATAAGCCGTGTTTTTGGAGTAATCAAAAGCCCCCAACAGGCGCTGCTCTTCGCTGGTGGGTTGAGCCAGCATGCGCAAGGCTTGGTTGGCGTGCGTGGCGATCACCACTTGGTCGAAGAGGCCGTGTGTTTGCCCTTGCGCAGTGCTCAGCATGACGCCCTGCGCCGTGCGATCCACCGATGTGATGGCGGTGTTTTGAATCAGCTCGCCTTTGAAATCCGCCAAGATGCGTTTGACGTACTCGATGCTGCCCCCGCGCACGGTGCGCCACAGCGGGCGTTCCCCGAGGTCGAGCAGATGATGATTCTCGCAAAAGCGTACGAACGAGGCCACGGGGTACTCGCCGATTTGCCCGGCTGGCGTTGACCAAATGGCGGCGGCCATGGGGTAGAGGTGGTCTTGCCGGAACGATTCGCTGTAGCCGTTGGCGTTGAGGTAGTCGTTGAGCGACATCATGCCCAGCGATGCGGCGGCTTTCGGTGCCTCCCGGTAAAAGCGAACCAGATCCATCAACATGCGCCAAAAGCGCGGGCTGACGAGGTTGCTTCGCTGCGCAAAAAGACTGTTCAAGTCTGTGCCCGCGTATTCCAAACCGCCTTGGTTCAGGCTGATGCCAAAACTCATTTCCGTGTGGTGGTTGGGCACCTGCAAGTGTTCAAACAAGGCGCACAGGTTGGGGTAGGTCAGCTCGTTGAAGACAATAAAGCCGGTGTCCACTGCAAGAGGCGATTCGCCCTCGAATTGCGCGTTGACCGTGTTGCTGTGGCCGCCGGGTCTGTGATCGGCTTCGAATAAGGTGACGCGGTGTTTTTTGGACAAAAGCCAAGCCGCCGAAAGACCCGAGATGCCGCTGCCAACCACGGCAATGCGCAGCGGGCTGGTCTCGCCCGACCATGCTCTGGATGAAATGTCGCTGTACATGGTGGCTTCCTCGTTGGGGTTGTCCTGTGCTGGTTCTTTCATATACGCACTGGCCAGCCGATTGGATCAGTCGGTGATCCAAAAAAGAGTCTGCTGCGTAGAATGGGCATGGACAACTTTGCCCATCCCTTATCTGTCGAGGCTGACACGGTTCAGGCCGGGCATCCCTGCGGGACACTCTCTCTGAACATCACCATGCCAGCCGGCCACAAGCCCAGCCCAGAAGACTTTGCGGATTTGCTGATCGCCGTGGCAAAGGTGCAAGACCGTGTGGCGTTTGCGGGCTTGTACCGTTTCTTTGCGCCCCGTGTGAAATCGTTTTTGCTGCGCTCTGGCTTGGGCAGTGGCGTGGCCGACGAACTGGCTCAGGAAACCTTGGTCACGGTCTGGCGCAAAGCCAGCAGCTTCGACCCGAGCAAAGCCAGCGTTTCGACTTGGATCTACACCATCGCTCGCAACCTGCGGGTCGATCACCTTCGGCGCACCCGCGAAGTTTTGCGCGAGCCACCCGAAGCAAACGACGAGAGCGATGACCCCGGCCTTCAAGAAGCCGACAACGCGCAGCCCAGCCTCCCAGACCAGCTCTCCGATCAGCTTGTGCACGCCAAGGTGCGCACGGCCATCGAGCAACTGCCTCATGAGCAAAAAGAAGTGTTGCGGCTGTCCTATTACGAAGACCAGCCCCATGCGGCCATTGCCAAAGCCTTGGACATTCCCTTGGGCACAGTGAAATCGAGAATGCGCTTGGCCGTTGTCCGGCTGCGCGAATCCCTGGAACATTTGAAATCATGAGCAAGCATCATCCAACCGACGCGTTGTTGCTCCAGTACGCAACGGGCACACTCGACCCGGCCTCAGCCATGGTGGTGGGCGCCCATGTGGAGCAATGCGCCCACTGCGCCGCGCAGATCAAACTTCTTGACACCGTAGGCGGCGTGCTGCTCGAAGACATGGAGCCTGTGCAGATGGACGACGCTTCCTACGCCAAAGTGCTCGCCCGCCTCGACGATCAACCGCAAGCCCTCTTGCCGCAGCCCGCCGCACAACACCCGCGCCCCGACTTGCCCGCAGGCATGCAATGGCCCGCCAGTCTGGACGGCTTCATCATCTCCCCTTGGAAGACCCTCGCCCCCGGCATGCGCTGGAGCCGCATCACCGTTCCCCACCAGCCTGAGGCCAACGCCTTCTTGCTGCGCATGGGCGCAGGCATGGAGCTGGCCTCACACACCCACACCGGCAACGAACTCACACAAGTGCTCTACGGCGCCTACACCGACGAACGCGCCCTGTGGTCAGCAGGCGATTTCGACCAAGCCGACACCCGCATCCACCACTGGCCCAGCGTCACAGAAGAATCCGAGTGCATCTGCCTCGTGGCCGTGGATGGCCGCGTGAAATTCGACGGCTGGGTGGCCAAGGCGCTTGGGGCCTGGATGGGGATTTGAGTTGGGCTGAATGCGGCAGTGACGGCTACATGCTATCAGGAGACATTTGTTCCGCTAAATGTCGCATCCCGGATGATTGCATAGACCCGAAACGGTATCCGCTGTTCATGACCCGAGAGGTCATGCGCGAACTGATCGACAATCTTTGCGTCCCCCCCCTCTGACCATCCGGGAGCC
>JBJOKU010000008.1:0-12811 GCA_046045925.1 Pseudomonadota bacterium | reverse complement strand
GACGAAATCAATGCCGCCGTGGCAGCGGCCAAGGCCGCCTTCCCCGCGTGGGCAGGTAAGCCCGCCACCGAGCGCGCGAAGATCATGCGCCAGCTCGGCGACCTGATCGCCAAGCATGTGCCGGAGATCGCGAAGACGGAGACCCGCGACACCGGGCAGGTGATCGCGCAGACCGGCAAGCAGCTCATTCCGCGTGCCGCAGACAACTTCTATTACTTCGCCGAGATGTGCACGCGCGTGGACGGCCACACCTACCCCACACCCACGCACCTCAACTACACGCTGTTCCATCCGGTGGGCGTGTGCGCCCTCATCAGCCCGTGGAACGTGCCTTTCATGACGGCCACCTGGAAAGTTGCGCCCTGCCTTGCGTTCGGCAACACAGCGGTGCTCAAGATGAGCGAACTCTCACCGCTCACCGCCGCGCGCTTGGGTGAATTGGCGCTCGAAGCGGGCGTGCCTGCGGGCGTGCTCAACGTGGTGCATGGTTATGGTGCTGAAGTGGGCGAGCCGCTGGTGGCGCACATCGATGTGCGGGCGATCTCGTTCACCGGCTCCACGGCCACAGGCAACCGCATCGTGCGTGCGGCGGGGCTCAAAAAATTCAGCATGGAGCTGGGTGGCAAGAGCCCCTTCGTGATTTTTGAAGATGCCGATCTGGACCGCGCACTCGACGCGGCCATCTTCATGATCTTCTCCAACAACGGCGAGCGCTGCACCGCAGGCAGCCGCATCCTGGTGCAGCAAAGCATCTACGCGGACTTCTGTGCCAGGTTTGTCGAACGCGCCAAGCGCATCACGGTGGGTGATCCGCTCGACGAGAAAACCATCGTCGGCCCGATGGTGAGCCAGGGCCATTTGGCCAAGGTGCGCAGCTACATCGATCTTGGCCCCAAAGAAGGCGCGACGATGTTGTGTGGCGGCATTGATCGACCCTCGTATGCAGCCGAGTTGCCCGCGCATGTGGCGAAGGGCAACTACGTCTGGCCCACGGTGTTTGCCGATGTGGACAACCGCATGCGCATCGCGCAAGAAGAAATCTTCGGCCCCGTGGCCTGCCTGATTCCGTTCAAGGACGAGGCCGATGCCATCGAGAAGGCGAACGACATCCAGTACGGTCTCTCCAGCTATGTATGGACCGAGAACATCGGCAAGGCGCACCGCGTGGCCGCAGCGGTGGAGGCCGGCATGTGCTTCGTCAACAGCCAGAACGTGCGTGACCTGCGCCAGCCCTTCGGCGGCACCAAGGCCAGCGGCACCGGGCGCGAAGGCGGCACCTGGAGCTACGAAGTGTTTTGCGAGCCCAAGAACGTGGCGGTGTCGATGGGCAGTCACCATATACCGCACTGGGGAGTCTGATCATGGGACAACTTGCGCTCGCCGCCAAAATCACCCACGTGCCCAGCATGTACCTCAGCGAGCTGGACGGCCCCAGAAAGGGCACACGCCAGGACGCAATTGACGGGCACCGCGAGATTGGTCGCCGCTGCCGTGAAATGGGCGTGGACACACTGGTGGTGTTTGACACGCACTGGCTCGTCAACGCCAACTATCACATCAACTGCGCGCCGCACTTCAAGGGCCTGTACACCAGCAACGAGCTGCCGCACTTCATCAGCAACTTGCCCTTTGAGTCGCCGGGCAACCCTGCGTTGGGCAAGCTGCTGGCCAAGGCGTGCAACGACATGGGTGTGGAGACACTCGCGCACGACGCCACCACGCTCAACCCCGAGTACGGCACGCTTGTGCCGCTGCGCTACATGAACGAAGACCAGCATTTCAAGGTTGTCTCGGTATCGGCGCTGTGCATGGCGCATTACCTCAACGACAGCGCCCGTCTGGGCTGGGCGATGCGCCGTGCGGTGGAGGATCACTACGAAGGCAAGGTGGCCTTTCTCGCCAGCGGCTCGCTCTCGCACCGCTTTGCGCAGAATGGCCTCGCGCCCGAGTTTGCTTTCAAGATATGGAGCCCGTTTCTGGAGGCGCTGGATCGCAAGGTGCTCGATATGTGGAGCCAGAAGCAATGGCCCGCGTTTTGCGAAATGCTGCCCGAGTACGCGTCCAAGGGGCACGGCGAAGGCTTCATGCACGACACGGCCATGTTGCTGGGAGCGCTGGGCTGGTCGGGCTACCAGGGCGGGGTGGAGCTCGTTACCCCGTACTTTGGCGCTTCAGGCACGGGCCAGATCAACGCGGTGTTTGAAGTCACCCCCGCGAGTGACAACGCCATACCCGCTGCGGTGGCCAGCCGTGCCGAGGGCTACACCGCAATCAGCCAACGGCTGTGAGTTCTTGCAACCAGTGTTGAAATACGCGCATTGAACCGAACACGAAGGACAGCCCATGCCCCACCTGGTGATGCTCTACACCCCGCAGTTTGAAAACTGGCTGCCCATGGACCAACTCTGCCGTGACTTGGCCGATGCCATGCTCGGCGTCAAAGATGAATCGGGCAAACAGGTGTTTCCCACGGGCGGCACCCGCGTGCTGGCTTACCCGGCGGCGCACCACGCCGTGGCCGATGGCGGCGCAGCGGGGCGTGCCACAGGCGGCAGTGGCGACTACGCCTTCATGTACCTCAACCTGCGCATGGCGACAGGCCGCAGTGCCGAGGTGCACCAGCGTGCAGGCGACGCGGTGCTGGGCGCCGCAAAAGCCCACCTGGAGCCGCTCATGGCGCAGCACCACATCGGCTTGACCGTGCAGGTCGATGAAAGCCCGGGACAGGTGTACGACGCGAAATTCAGCAACCTCCACCCCCTGTTTGCAAAGAACTGACCATGTTTGACGACGCACTCGTCCAGCAGCTCGCGCAAGAGCTGGACACTTCCGAAACCACCCGCGTGCAGGTGGAGCATTTCTCCAAACGTTTCGCCGGCATGGCGATTGAAGACGGCTACCGCATCAGCCGCGCGTGGATGGCCATCAAGCTGGCACGCGGGCGGCGCGTCATCGGCCACAAGATCGGCCTCACCAGCCGCGCCATGCAGATGGCCAGCCAGATCACCGAGCCCGATTACGGCACCCTGCTTGACGACATGCTCTACACCTGCACGAGTGGTGAAGTGCTGGCCTTGCCGATGCAACGCTTCATCGCGCCGCGCGTCGAGGTGGAGTTGGCCTTTGTGCTCAAGGCCCCGCTGCACGGCCCCAACGTCACCGTCACTGATGTGCTCGCCGCAACCGAATACGTCACGCCCGCCATCGAGATCATCGACTCGCGCATTGAGCAATTTGACCGTCACACCAAGGTGATGCGGAAAGTGCAGGACACCATCAGCGACAACGCGGCCAATGCGGCCATCGTGCTGGGCGGCCAGCGCGTCAAGCCTGCCGAGGTGAATTTGCCCTGGGTGGGCGCGATGCTGTTGCAAAACGGCGTGGTCGAAGAAACAGGCCTTGCTGCTGGTGTGCAGGGCCACCCTGCCATAGGTGTGGCCTGGCTGGCCAACAAGCTCGCGCCCTGGGGCGAGCATCTGGCCGCAGGCGAGATCGTGCTCGCCGGTTCATTCACGCGCCCCGTGGCCGCGAAGGCGCGCGACGAATTTCTGGCGGACTACGGCCCGCTGGGCCGCATGGCGTTCAGCTTTGTGGCCTGAGTGCAGCTACTCGAGAACAACATACCTACACACAAGAGAAACATCATGCTCACCCCTCCCAACAAATTCAAACAAGCCCTGGCCCAGCGCAAAGGGCAAATCGGCTTCTGGATGAACATGGCCAGCCCCATTGCTTCGGAAATCTGCGCCGGGGCGGGGTTTGACTGGCTGGTGATTGACTGCGAACACACGCCCAACACCTTGAGCACCCTGTTCGCCCAATTGCAGGCATTGGCGGCTTACCCGGACACCCATGCCGTGGCGCGTGTGCCCGTGGGAGACGCGGCCCTCATCAAGCAGTATCTCGACGCGGGCGTGCAAAACATCCTTGTGCCCATGGTGGATACGGCTGAACAAGCAGCCCATTTGGTGGCGGCCTGCCGCTACCCGCAGGACGACGGGCGCGGCGGCATCAGGGGCATGGCGGCCGCGCGTGCCTCGCGCTGGGGGCGCTATGTGGACTACTACAAGGCGGCCAACGGGCAGATCTGTGTTTTGCTGCAAGTTGAATCGCGCGAAGGCCTCGCCAATCTCGATGCCATTGCCGCCACGCCGGGGGTGGATGGCGTTTTCATCGGCCCCACAGATTTGTCGGCAGCGCTGGGTCATGTGGGCAACCCAGGTCATCCAGATGTGCAACAGGCCATCGAGCAAGGCATCGCCCGCATCCTGCGGGCGGGCAAGGCGCCGGGCATCTTGAGCGCAGACGAAGCCCTGGCCCAGCGCTATCTGGAAATGGGCGCGGTCTTCGTCGCCGTGGGCACCGACACCGGCCTGTTGGTGCGCCATACCACGGGCCTTGCCTCTCGCTTCAAGACCAGCGTGCAAGCGATGGCGCAGGTCAAGGGCTCGGCGTATTGAGGAGCATGGCCATGCAGCTACCCCGCTACCTCAGCACCCCCCTGCCCAAGCAGACCGACATGCACCCCGACGAGTGGGCGGCGCGGCTTGAGTTGGCCGCCTGCTACCGCGTCTTTGCCATGCTGGGCTGGACGGAGATGATCTACAACCACATCACGGTGCGCTTGCCCGCCTCGGTGTCGGGTGGCGACAAGCAATTTCTCATCAACCCCTTCGGCCTGCACTACAGCGAAGTCACAGCCAGCAATCTGGTGAAGATTGATGTGCGCGGCAAGGTGCTCGATGGCTCGGCCTATCCGGTCAATCCAGCGGGGTTTACCGTTCACTCAGCCATTCATGAAGGCGTGGAAGACGCGCACTGCATCATGCACACGCACACCACGGCGGGTGTGGCGGTGGCCTGTCTGCAAGGCGGCTTGTCGCAGAGCAATTTCTACAGTGCCCAGTTGCACGACATGGTGGCTTATCACGACTTCGAGGGCATCACCATCCATGCGGACGAAGCGCCGCGACTGCTCGCGAGCATCGGCAACAAGCCCGCGATCATCTTGCGCAACCACGGACTGCTGTCGTGGGGGCAAACACTGCCGAGAGCCTTTGCCGTGCTCTGGACGCTGCAACGCGCTTGCGAAATCCAGATGGCCACTCTGAGCATGGGCAGTGCCATTCCTGTTTCTGAAGCGGTCGCTCGCAAATGCACACGCGACTCGTTTCAGTTCAATCCCAACCAAGGCGCTGGCCGCGATGTGTTTGATGCACTGGTGCGGCAAGTGGATCGAATGGATTGGGGCAGCGTGGGGAGCTACGCGCAATGAAGGTCTGCATTGTTGGCGCGGGGGCCATTGGCGGTTGGATCGGGGCACGGCTGGCCGCGCAGGGGCATAGCCTTTCAGCACTGGCTCGCGGGCAGACCTTGCAGGTGCTGCAATCGCAGGGCCTCAGCTTGCACGAAGGCGGGCAAGAGTTGCGCGTGCCAGTGAACGTGGTCGCGTTGGACGAGGCCCGTCAACTTGGTGAGCAAGACTGTGTGATCGTCGCGCTCAAGGCTCCGGCCTTGCCGCAAGTGACACCACTTCTCGCACCGCTGATTGGCGCCAGCACGGTGCTGCTCACCGCGATGAATGGCGTGCCCTGGTGGTTTCTCAATGGCTTTGGTGGCGAGTGGGCCGGGCGCGGCTTGCAGAGCGTGGACCCCGGCGGCGTGATTGCGAAGGCGGTTCCCGCTGCGGCGGTGATGGGCGCGGTGGTGCACGCGAGTTGTTCATCTGCGCAGCCCGGTGTGGTGCAGCACCATTTCGGCCAGGGGCTGGTGATCGGCGAGCCCTCGGGGCAGGACACGCCGCGCCTGCAAAGCATCGCCACGGCGCTGAAAGAAGCGGCGTTTGATGTGTCGGTTTCGTCGTGCATCCAGAAGGACATTTGGTACAAGCTCTGGGGCAACATGACCATGAACCCGGTGAGCGCGATCACCGGGGCCACCACCGACCGCATTCTGGCCGACGACGAAGTGCGCGGCTTTGTGAGCGCGGTGATGCTCGAAGCCAAAGCCGTGGGCGCGAAGCTGGGCATAGCCATCCCGATGCAGCCCGAAGACCGCCATCAGGTTACGCTCAAGCTCGGCGCGTTCAAGACCTCGATGTTGCAAGATGTTGAAGCGGGCAAACCGGTGGAGCTGGACGCGCTGGTGGGTGCGGTGCGCGAGCTGGCGCAGCTCACCGGCGTGCCAGCGCCCTTCACCGATGCGCTGTATGGCCTCACGCGGCTGATGTCGCGCACGCGCGGCCTCTACGCCTGAGGTGCGGGGGCAGCAGGCATACTGGGTCGCTCACTCATTCGAACCACATGTCTGCTCAACGCCTGTCCACCACCGCCTTTATCACCCTGGTGCTGCTCGCCTGCATGTTCGGGGCCAACCATGTGGCCGCGCGCGTGGCGTTCAACCACGGGGTGGATGTGGTCACGGCGGTGTGCGCGCGCAGTCTCGGCACTGCCTTGGTGGTGGGGCTTTTGGTGCACACGCTGCGCCTGCCGCTGGCGATGGACGCGAAGCAGAAGAAGGTGATGCTGGGCATCGGCCTGCTCATCACCTTCCAGAGCGTGTGCCTGTACTCGGCGGTGGCGCGCTTGCCGGTGGCGATTGCGCTGCTGGCGTTCAACACCTTTCCGCTGTGGATCGCGCTGTGGGTCTGGGTGCTGCAAGGCAAGCGGCCCGGCAACGCGGCGCTGATGGCGATGCCCGTCATCCTCTTCGGGCTGGGGCTCACGCTCGACGTGGGGCGCTTCATCGCCTCGGGCAGCACCGATTTGTCGCTTACCGGCATTGCGTTGGCCATTGCCGCAGCCTGCGCTTTTGGTCTGGCCATGGCGCTCACGCAGAGCTATGTGGCCGCGCTCGATGGCCGCGTGCGCAGCTTTCTCACCATGAGCATCGTGGGCGTGCTGGCCCTGTGCGCGGTGACTGTGCAAGGCGGCTTTCATTGGCCGAACGCCGCGGCGGGCTGGTGGGGCCTGGCCCTGCTCGCACTGCTGTACGGCAGCGCTTTCACCATCATGTTCGTGGTGCTGCCCAAACTCGGCGTGGTGGGCAACTCGCCCATCCTCAACGTCGAGCCCGTCGTTTCACTCATCATGGCCTGGTTCGTGCTCGATCAACGCATGAACGCCACACAGATTGCGGGTGGTTTGATCGTGGTAGCGGCGGTGATGGGGCTGGGCTTGTACCGACCCAAGACGGCCTGATGTAAGAACTGCCGGTCTGCGACGACCAAGGTTCATGCGCCCTGTCGGGTGATGCACTGAAAGGCAGTCATGAACCATGACCCATTACTGAGAAAAACCCTGGCCGGGCTGGTGGTGCTCGCATCCATTACGGCCGCTGGCATGGCCCACAGCCAGACTCTGGGCGAGCCCGCCATGATTGACATTCAAGGCGCCAGTCTGGCTGGTGCGCCGTTCAAGCTGGAGCGGCTGCGCGGCAAAGTGGTGATGGTCTTGCACTGGTCTTCCGACTGTCCGGTGTGTCTCGACAAGATGCGCGAGCTGAGATTGAACACCGAGGGCTGGGCGGGCAGACCCTTTGAGGTGGTGCTCATCAACACAGACCGATCCATGGAAACAATCAGGGAGTACCAGCGCATCGTGGGCGTGATCTTGCCGCCTCATTTGAAATTCACGCAACTGTGGCAAAAATCCCCAGACTTCAAGCAGGTGCCGTGGGTAGAGGCGGGCCGGCAACCTGTCACTTGGATCGTGGACAAACAGGGCAAGCTGTTGGGCAAATACCACGGGCGGTTGCCACTGGATGTGTGGGATCAAATCGCTGATCTGCTCTGAGGCGCACAAGTGCCGTGCTGTATGAGGAAAATCAAAGCTGTGCGGCAGGCTCAACAGCGTGCGGTACCCGCGCAGTGATGGCGCACATCAATTCATAACCCACTGTGCCTGCGGCGCGTGCCACTTCGTCAATGGGCAGCACTTGGCCTGTGCTGGCCTGGCCCCAGAGAGTGACTTCACTGCCGTAGCCGGTGTGGTGCAGGTGGCTGAGGTCCACCGCAATCATGTCCATGCTCACGCGGCCCAGGGTGCGACTGCGCTGGCCGGCCACGAGCACGGGGGTGCCAAGCTCGGCACTGCCGGAGGCATGGCGCGGGTAGCCGTCGGCGTAGCCGCAGGCGACGATGCCGATGCGCATGTCTTGCTGCGCCACGAAGGTGGAGCCATAGCCCACGCTGTCACCCGCCTTGAGCTGCTGCACGCCGATGACCTGCGAGCGCAGGCTCATGGTGGGTTGCAGTTGCCAGTGGGCGATGTCGTGCTCGGGGAAGTCAGGCGAGGAGCCGTACATGGCGATGCCCAAGCGCACCCAGTCGGCGCGAACTTGGCTGTTGCCCGCGTGACGCAAGATGGCCGCGCTGTTGGAAAGGCTGTGCTCACCCGGCAGATCACGCGTGACCTCAAGATAGGCCGCAAGCTGGTGGGCAATGCCGTCAGCGCCAAAGCGCAGGCTGTCGGCGTCTGAGAAATGCGTCATGTGCGAGATTTCGTCCACCTGCGTGAGCGCGTTCAGCCGCGTCCAGGCGCTGCGGTAAGCCTGCGGCGCGAAACCCAGCCGGTTCATGCCCGAGTTGAGCTTGAGGAACACGCGGTGGCCCACATGCGTTTTGTGCGCGGCGAGCATGTCGATCTGCTGGCTGCAATGCACGGTGTGCCAGAGGTCGAGGCGCGAGCACCATTCGAGGTCTCGCGCTTCGAACACGCCTTCGAGCAACAGAATGGGGCCGCGCCAGCCGAGTGCCCGCACGCGCTGCGCTTCGCTGATTTCAAGCAGTGCAAAGCCATCGGCAGCACGCAGGGGCTCGTACACCCGCTCGATGCCGTGGCCATACGCGTCGGCCTTGACCACCGCCCACAGCCGCGCGTCAGGTGTGGCTGCACGGGCGCGTTGCAGGTTGTGGGCCAGGGCGGGCGGGTGGATCAGGACTTCTATCGGGCGGGGCATGGGGTGGCAGTGTACCGAAATACCCGCGACAAGCAGGGCGTTAGGCCGCGATGCATGGTCTGCATGCTATAAAGGCGCACGAGGCCGATTTCCTTCCATAAAGAGCAGAGACAGCACCCCCATGAAGCGCGGTTTTTACACCATCATGTCGGCCCAGTTTTTTTCATCGCTGGCCGACAACGCGCTTCTCATTGCCGCCTACGAATTGCTTCGCCCTGCCGACCCCACGGGCGGGCAGCGTGCTGCGCTGGCCCCCATTTTTGCGTTTTTCTATGTGGTGCTGGCTCCATTTGTAGGCGCTTTTGCCGACTCGCGTCCCAAGGGGCAGGTGATGTTCATCAGCAACGCCATCAAGGTGGTGGGCTGCCTGATGATGTTGTTTGGCACACACCCGCTGCTGGCCTACGCCATCGTGGGCTTGGGGGCTGCGGCCTATTCGCCCGCCAAATACGGCATCCTCACCGAGTTGTTGCCTGCCTCGCAACTGGTCAAGGCCAATGGATGGATCGAGGGGCTGACGATTGCGTCCATCATCCTGGGGGTGTTGTGCGGTGGGCAGTTGGTGGGGCACGCTGTTTCCACTCATTTGCTTTCGTTCGACTTCCCGGTGCTCGATACGGGTGTGGATAGCGCCCCCGAGGCTGCCATCAGTGTGCTGGTGTTTGTGTATGCACTGGCGGCCGCGTTCAATCTGCGCATTCCGCGCACTGATGCGCCCCTGGTGCCCATGCCCCGCAATCTGCTGGAGTTGGTACCCGACTTTTTCCGATGCAACAAGACCCTCTGGAATGACAAGCTGGGCCAGATTTCACTGGCCACCACCTCGCTCTTCTGGGGGGTGAGCGGCAATCTGCGCATCATCGTGCTCTCGTGGGCAGCCCTTGCACTGGGCTACAGCACGACACAGGCCTCCAATCTGGTGGGGGTGGTGGCGGTGGGTACGGCCATCGGTGCAGTGGTGGCCTCTTTCACCATGCGGCTGGATCACGCACCTCGTACCGTCCCGCTGGGGATTGGCATGGGGTTGCTGGTGATCTTGCTGAACTTCATCCACACGCCCTGGCTGGCTGCGCCCTTTCTGGTGCTGCTGGGCATTCTGGGGGGCTTTTTGGTGGTGCCCATGAATGCCCTCTTGCAGCACCGGGGGCACAACCTCATGGGGGCGGGCCGCTCGATTGCCGTGCAAAACTTCAACGAGCAGGCCTGCATTCTGGCCATTGGCTTTACCTACAGTTATGCCACCACGCATGGGGCATCGGCGTATGTGGCCATTACGGTGTTTGGTGTCGTGGTGGCTGGCGTGATGTGGGGCATCGGGCGTTGGCACGCCTGGAACCACAAGCACCATCGTGAAGAACTGGCGCGATTGATCCACATCGCCCGAAACGACAACCTGCATGGGTGATTGCCATGACGGAGCAGGAGCGGGACGAACACTTCATGCTTCTGGCGCTGGCTGAGGGGCGCAAGGCGATGCCTGCCTGCCTGCCCAATCCGCCCGTGGGCTGCGTGCTGGTTCGCGATGGCATGGTGATCGGAACCTCCCACACCCAGCCCCCGGGCATGCCGCACGCCGAAGCGGGTGCGTTGGCCCTTGTTGAGGGCGAGCTTGACGACATCACCGCCTACGTCACCCTGGAGCCTTGCTCGTTTCATGGCCGCACACCCTCGTGTGCCCGTACCCTCGTTGAGCGTGGCATTGGCCGGGTGGTGGTGGCAATGATCGACCCCGACCCCCGCAATCAGGGCAAGGGCATCGAGATGATGCGCAAGATGGGTGTGCCGGTGACGGTGGGTGTTTGCGAACAGGAGGCAATTGCCGACCTGTCCCTGCACCTGAACCGGCCCGACAACCACTGAGCCAGCATGAACCTGCTTGCAAACTGGTTGGGCAAGAAGCTGAGCCAATATCTCAGCAAGCCCGGAGTGCTGCCCTGCACGTCCAAGCCCGCCAACTTGCAGATGTTGCAGGCCTGCATACAGCCCGGTGACGTGCTGCTGGTGGAGGGCACTTCGCGGGTGAGCCGCGCCATCAAATACCTGACGCAATCCACCTGGTCACACGCCGCGCTCTGCGTGGGCGATGCAGTAGGCAAAGCAGACGTGCAAGGCCGCAGCCTCTGCCTCGTGGAAGCCGACATGGTCGAGGGCGTTCGCGCCTTGCCGCTGGCCGCGTTTGAAGGCTTTCATTGCCGCGTGTGCCGACCAGTGAGTCTGCGGCCAGCCGAGGTCAGAGCGCTCTGTGATTACGCCGTGGCCAGCATTGGTCGCCAATACGACTTGCGCAATCTCTGGGACCTGTGCCGTTACCTGCTGCCCACGCCACCCGTGCCGCAACGCTGGCGCCGCCGCATGATTGCCATCGGCAGCGGCGACCCCACCCGGGCCATCTGCTCGTCGCTCATTGCCGAAGCCTTCGAGCAAGTGCGCTACCCCATCTTGCCTCGCATCGAAGATCGCACGGATTCAATGCAGGCGCAGGCGCACTATGTGCAGGAAATCTTCCGTGCCAAGCACCACAGCCTGTACGTGCCGCGCGACTTCGATGTGTCGCCCTACTTTGCCATCGTCAAGCCCACTCTGGCAGCGGGCTTCGATCATCACGACATGGCCTGGGCCATGGACAGCCGGGTCATGCTATCCAGCGCACTGCGGCCACCGCCACCCAGCCGAGACAAAAGTTCGTGACCACCAGCTTGTGAATCTGCGCCAGTTGTGCCCCGCCCGTGGGCCAGTCTTGTGCGGCCACGGCGCGTTGCAGACGCTTGAAGGGCGCAAAGTAGAGGTGACCGAAGATCGCCATCATCACGAGGCCGATGCCCAGCATCAGGTGCATGCCCAGCGGGGCGTTTTTCATGCCGATTTGCAGCAGCGTGCCAAGGCCCGTGGCCAGCAGCACCGCAATGCTCACCCACACCGCCACAAAAAAGCGCGCCAGCACCGCTGCAAGCAATGGGATGCGCTGGGGTGGCTGCAACTGTGTGATGGCACTGGGGCGCACGGCGAAGATCATGAGCGTCATGCCGCCCAGCCAGACGATGGCGGCGGCGATGTGCAGGGTGTGAAGAAGGCTTGTCATTGGGCGTTGTGGAGCCTGTGGCTCGAAAGAATTAGCTATGTTTTTGAGAGCAATTGGTGGGTGCGTTCGAGCGCGTGCAGCACAGTCTGCTCGCGCACATGGGCGCGGTCGCCGCTGAAGTGTTGGCGCTCGCTGTGCAACAGCCCCTGTACAAAAAAGCCGAACCACACCGTGCCCACTGGCTTGTCGGCGCTGCCGCCCGTGGGCCCGGCCACGCCGGTGACGGCCACGGCCACCTGGGCCTGCGAGTGGCGGGCTGCGCCATGCGCCATGGCGCGGGCCACCACTTCGCTCACAGCGCCGTTCTGTTCAATCAGCGCAGCATCCACGCCGAGCATTTCGGTCTTGGCGGCGTTCGAGTAGGTCACGAACCCGCGCTCGAACCAGTCGCTCGAACCGCTCACGCTGGTGCAGGCGGCGGCAATCATGCCACCGGTGCAGCTCTCCGCAGTGGCCAGCATGAGTTGCCGCGCCTTCAACTCGGCCGACAACTGGGCAATGACGATGGCGGTGTGCATTCAGGCCACCCACAGCGCCAGGATCAGCAGCGTGCAGAAGGCCGCCACCAGATCGTCAAACACGATGCCGAACGCGCCGCGCCAGCCCGAGCCCTTGAACACGCTGTCGGCCCAGCGCACGGGTGGTGGCTTGACCGCATCAAAAAACCGGAACAGCACAAAGGCCGCGAACTGCATGCCGATGTTCGTGGGCTGCCCCGGCGGGCACACCACCCACAGCACCAGCCAGAAAGCGATGATCTCGTCGATCACCACC
>JBJOKU010000007.1:0-13324 GCA_046045925.1 Pseudomonadota bacterium | reverse complement strand
CGTGAGCACAGCGGCAAACCTGGCGGCGTAGGCAAAAAAACGGTCTGCCATGGGATTCAGTTCAGTTGCTGGGAAGAATGGAAATTACTTGGCGGCAACGACTTTGCCGTTGACATCGGTAATTTTGCCCCACGATTGGCGAATCACTTTCTTCACCGACTCGGGCATGGGCACGTAGTCCAGATCGTCAGCCATCTTGTCACCGTTGCTGTAGGCCCAGTCGAAGAACTTGAGCACAGTGGTGGCGTTGGCGGGCTTGTCCTGCTTGGCGTGCATCAGGATGAAGGTGGCACCAGTGATGGGCCAGGCATCCTTGCCTTTTTGCTCGGTCAGGATCTGGTAAAAGGATTTGTTCCAATCAGCACCGGCAGCGGCTGCCTTGAAGTTGTCGTCGCTGGGCTGCACAAAAGTGCCCGATGCGTTTTGCACGGCGACATGAGACATCTTGTTCTGTTTGGCGTAGGCGTATTCCACATAGCCAATGGAAGATGGCAGGCGGGTCACGAAGGCGGAAACACCTTCATTGCCTTTGCCACCAGCGCCTACGGGCCAGTTAACGGCGGTTCCTTCACCAACTTGGCCTTTCCACTCACTGTTCACTTTGGAGAGGTAGTTGGTAAAAATGAAGGTAGTGCCAGAACCGTCGGCACGGCGCACCACGGCGATCTCGTCACCGGGCAGGTTCACGCTGGGGTTGAGCGCCTTGATGGCCGCATCGTTCCAGTTCTTGATCTTGCCCAAGTAGATGTCGCCCAGCACTTTGCCTGTCAGCTTGAGCTGGCCGGGGGCCACGCCCTTGATGTTGACCACAGGCACCACGCCGCCGATCACGGTGGGGAATTGCACGAGGCCGTGCTTGGCCAGATCTTCGTCCTTCAGGGGCATGTCGGAAGCGCCGAAATCAACTGTCTTGGCCTGGATCTGTTTGATGCCAGCGCCGGAACCCACAGACTGGTAATTGACCTTGATGCTGGTTGCCTGGGCGTAGGCACCTGCCCATTTGGCGTAGATGGGGGCCGGGAAAGTGGCTCCAGCGCCGGTCACAGACATTTCTTGCGCAAAAGCGCTTTGTGCGCTCATCGAGACAGCGGCCACAACGCCAGCCATGGCAAACCAGTTCTTGAAGTGTTTCATTGTTCGTCCTTTCAGGATGGATGAGATTTCAGAGACAGGGCGACTCTAAAAAGTCTTTGTGACAGCCGTGTGACACACAGCATGGATATATGACAAGGCCCTGCACCCGCATTTGTCACGTCTTTGCCACAACTCCGGCCTATGGTTGCCATTTCAGGTCGGCAAAAGCCAATTTTCTGCCCGCCTCTGTACCTCCCCGCCCCCAAAAAATACGGAGCCTCGATGATTTCACGCAGAGCCTTACTGGCTACTCCTGTCGCTGCTGCACTGTCTTGCCAATCCCTGACTGGTCATGCCGCCAAACCGGAAACCCGCAGCCGTGATGCCGTTTACGTGGCGCAGTTGTTTGACACCTCCCTGGCGCATCAGGACGTTTCTCGCGATTTCATGATTGGCTCACGCTGTGCCTGGCAGGAAATGCAGCAAGCCGCACCCAAAGCCCAGGTTGGCATACGCCACCGCGCCATTGAGGTGGACGGAAGCCCCAGACAGCTGGAGAGCGCGCTCGAAACTCTGCTGGGCGATCCGTCCTGCATTGCACTCAGCGGCACCGTCGGGCAATCCACGGCCCGCTGGGTGGCTGAAGCCCTGGAGCATCAACCCCCGGGGCAGACGCCACTGGTGCAAATTGCCCCTTGGCTCCATGACATGAAAACCACAGCGTCCAGTATCAAGACATTTGCCAGCCTGGATGCCCAGATCTCCCATGCCCTGAAAAACCTCTCTGTAGTGGGGTTGAAAGAAGTGGGCGTGGTTTTCGCCAGTGCGCAAGAGCAGCAGTTTTTTGATGTTGTGCTCAAACGTCTTTCAACCCAGCACAAGCTGAAGGTGCAGGTCTATGTTGCGCAGCAAGGTTTCTATCAACTCGGCCTTCAATTGCCGCAAGAAACACCCGCAGTGCTCCTGTTCATGGCCGGTACGCCGGAGCTGGCGCAGTTTTCCAAGGGGGCGGGCAAAAACAATCGGCATCGCTATGCCATCGGCATGGCTGACATCAACAGCCAGACCTTGCAACAAATGGGCCTTGGGCGCAATGTGCCGGTGGTCATCACGCAAGTGGTTCCCATCGTGACGGCTGCGCTGCCTGTGGTACGTGATTACCGCAACGCTTTGGCCAAATTCTTTGATGAACCGCCCTCCCCACTCAGTCTGAGCGGCTACATCAGCGCCCGCATCACCCACAAGTTGCTCGGGCAGCATGGCGTGACAACCCGCAACCAAGTGGGCGCACTGGCAAAAAACCCTTGGTCGCTGGACATCGGGGGCTATGTGGTTGACTACGATGGCCAGCAGGCTGGCAAGGCTTTTGTCACCCAAAGCATGGTTGCGTCAGACGGGCGACTCATCGGCTGAGAGGGCTCGCGCACCGCGTTATGCTTGTGCGCATGAAGCAAGCCACACCCTCCTCCGCCCGAAAAACCCTGCGCCCCCTCAAGGGCGTGCGCGTTCTCAGCCTCGCCCTCAATCTGCCCGGCCCCGCCGCACTGATGCGTTTGGCGCAACTGGGGGCCACTTGTGTGAAGATTGAGCCGCCCTCGGGTGACCCGATGCAGCACTACAGCCAATCGGCCTATGCCCAGTTGCACCAAGGCGTGAAGGTTCGAAGTGCCGATGCCAAGAGCGACAAGGGCATGGCCATCATCCATGCCGAGCTGGCCAAGGCCGACGTGCTCATCACCTCCTTCCGCCCTTCGGCACTCGTCAAATTGGGTTTGGGCTGGAAGGCCCTGCACAAGCTCTACCCGGCGCTGTGCCAGGTGAGTATCGTGGGTGCTTGCGGCGAGCGCGCTGAAGAACCGGGCCATGACCTCACCTACCAAGCCGAGCATGGCCTCGTCAACGGGCAAAGCCTGCCCGCCACCCTCTACGCCGACATGGGCGGCTCACTCGCCGCAACAGAAGCCGTACTGGCCGCGCTGCGCCAGCGCGACCAGCACAAAACGGGCAAAGGCATTCATCTCGAAGTAGGCCTGGCCGAATCCGCAGGCTATCTGGCCCTGCCTCGCGCGTGGGGCATGACCACGCCCAAGGGCATGGTCGGCGGCCTGCACGCCGGGTATCAAGTCTTCGCCTGCAAGGACGGTCGCGTGGCACTCGCCGCTCTGGAGCCGCACTTTGCAAAACGCCTCTGTGAAGCCGCTGGCGTGGCCGATTCCAGCCTCAAGAGCATGACCTCAGCCAAAACCACAGGGGCGGTGGCGAAGTTTCTGGCGAGTCAGACCCGCAAGGCCTTGGACAAATTGGCGGTGGAGAAAGATATTCCTCTGCACACCCTGCCCCAAGCCTGATCGCCCAGGCCCTTTATCGGGCGCAAATTTCAGTCGGTCGAAACCGAGCGAAAACCATTGACGCTCTTGCCACTGGTGGGCAGTCGCTTCACATATTTGAATGTCGCCGTGGCATGAGTACACAGCTTGCCCTGCGCGTCGTACAGGCCGCCTTCGCAAAAGGCCATGGTGGCGGTGCGGTGCAGCAGCTTTCCGCGACCTGTGAGAAACTCACCTTCAGCCGGTTGCGCAGCGGCACGCATGAAGCTCGTCTTCAATTCAATGGTGACCACACCCATGGATTTGTCCACGCTGCGGGCGGCGGTGGCAAGGGCCACATCCAGAAAGGTCATGCAAGCGCCACCGTGCGTGACCCCAAATGAATTGAGGTGCCCGTCCGCCGGGCGGTAACGCAACTCCGACTGGCCAGCTTCAAACACCAGCAGCTCAAACCCGAGATGTTTGACGAATGGGATATCAGCGCCCCACTCCAAGGTATCACTCATGCCATGCTCCAACGAATGCATGGCATCAATTGTGCCCTTGCACCCGTAGTGCCCGCGAAATCAGGCTTGCAGTGATTTGCTCGTCCAAACCACTTGCAGCTTTTTGTGTTTCATGGCCGCATCAAAAATGTCGCCCGGCGTGATGGACTCGCGCACAAACAACATGCCCAAAAATCCGTGCTTGATCAGCCGCAGTCCGATATAGGAGTGCACGCTCTTGAAGCAGTAATAGACAAACTCCGAGCAACTGAAGCGGTTGTGGGTTTTGCCATCAGTGAACTGGAAGTCGTAGCAAGAGCCGATCTTGCCCAGTGCCGAGCGGTGTACGCAATCAAGCACTTGTTCGCGGGTTACGGTTTGGCCCGCCAGCAGTTGTTGCTGGACAGACAGGGCATCGGGGGCCAATGCGTCAATCATGACCGCGCCAACCGGCTTTTTGTGTTCGGCATCCTGCTTGTCCAGCGTCTCCAGGTTCTGGCTGAAAGAGCGCTGCTCTTCGGCTGTGAGCGTCATTTGCGTGGGCAGCCGCAGCACGGCCAAGTAGTCACAACGCAAAAATGTGAGGATGTCTTCGGTAAAAACGCCCTTGGTCATGGCATGAATCACCCGCTGCGGGCCCTGTTCATAGTAGGCCGTGTCATTGCGCACTTTGTCCTTCTGGCTATCGTCCGCATCAACCCAATGCCCGGCATCATCAACCACTTGCAAGCGTCGGGCCACGATGGCTTTGTCACGTGCATCATCGAGATCACCCACATAAAAAGCCGCGTGCGAGAAGTGTTTGGACACCGAATCCCCACCGCCCGTCAGGCCGATCATGATGCCATCCAGATAGCCTTTGTAGCCTCGCAAAAGAATGTCGCCCGGTTGCAGCACATGGTCGATCAGCTCTCGCGCCTCCTTGCCCGAAATCTTGTAGGAGCCGGGGTCTTGAATCAGCGAAAGCGGTTGCGTGAAGTACTTGATCGTGCCAATCCAGGCAATGAAGCTGTCGATCACCTTGTTGAAAAATCCGCCCAAGCCCACGTATTTGCGATAGGGGTTGTCTCGCTTGGCGAGCGCGAGGCTGGGCAACAAAATGAGCACTGCCAAGCCATAGACCACCCATCGCCAGTATCTGAGGGCCTCGGGGGTATGCGTGAATCCTGCTGGGCAAAGCCACCAGATCAAGCTGTAAACAATGGCCACCCCCAGCAGCGCAACCAGCAAACTCACCAGATAGCGGTAAGCCAGAAAGAGCAATGGCACGAAGACTGACGCGAGCACCAGTAACGACTGGTCGATGAACTTGCGCATGGAGGCCTCCCTTGATCAGGCGAAAAAAATGCGGGCAAGGCCCGCATTCGACAAGATGAGTCAGCGCTTGTCAATCACAACACTTCAAACACCCCCGCTGCACCCATGCCGCCGCCCACGCACATGGTGATGCACACGCGCTTGGCACCACGGCGCTTGCCTTCAATCAGCGCGTGGCCGGTCAGGCGCTGGCCACTCATGCCGTAGGGGTGGCCGAGCGCAATCGCGCCACCGTTGACGTTGAGTTTGTCCATGGGGATGCCCAGCGTGTCGGCGCAGTAGAGCACCTGCACGGCAAAGGCTTCATTGAGTTCCCACAGATCGATGTCGGCGACCGTCAAACCCAGGCGCTTCAAGACTTTGGGCACAGCAAACACCGGGCCAATGCCCATTTCGTCGGGTTCGCAGCCTGCGGTGGCAAAGCCGAGAAAGCGCCCCAGCGGCTTCATGTTGTGGGCGCTGGCAAAGGCCTCGCTCACCACCACGCAAGCGCCCGCGCCATCGGAGAACTGGCTGGCGTTGCCGGCGGTGACCACGCCGCCTGGTGTGGCGGTGCGGATGGTGGAGACGGCTTCATAGGTGGTGTCGGCGCGGATGCCTTCGTCGGCACTCACGGTCACCTCTTTCGTGCGCATGCCGGTCTTCAGGTCGGCCACGCCCATGGTCACGGTGATGGGGGCGATTTCATCGGCGAACTTGCCAGCGGCCAAGGCGGCGGCGGCCTTGACCTGGCTCTCCACGCCGAAGCGGTCCTGCCGCTCCTTGCCGATCTGGTAGCGCTTGGCCACGTTCTCGGCCGTTTGCAGCATCGGCCAGTAAATCTCGGGCTTGCTCGCCATGAGAGCGGGGTCGCAGAACATGTGCATGTTCATCTCGGCCTGCACACACGAGATGCTTTCCACCCCGCCCGCGACATAGGCCTCGCCTTCGCCGCTGATGATGCGTTGGGCAGCGAGTGCAATGGTTTGCAGGCCGCTGGAGCAGAAGCGGTTGACCGTCATGCCGCTGACCGACATGGGCAGGCCTGCGCTGATGGCGCACTGGCGGGCAATGTTCCAGCCAGTGGCCCCTTCGGGGTTGGCGCAGCCCATGATGACATCGTCGATCTGGGCACCGTCCACACCGGCGCGTTGCACGGCGTGCGCCACGGCATGGCCACCGAGCGTGGCACCGTGGGTCATGTTGAAAGAGCCCTTCCAGCTTTTGGCCAGAGGGGTGCGGGCGGTGGAAACAATGAGTGCGTTGGACATGATGGGTTTCCTCCGGGGTTTACAGGGTCTTGCCTTCAGCCAGCAGCTTTTGCAGCAGCGGCGCGGGTTGCCAGAAGGCGGCATCGTCGTTCGGATTCTGCGCGAGGCGCTTCATGGTCTCGGTCACGGTGAAGAGCCCGACCTCATTGGCGTAGCACATGGGGCCACCACGGAAGGGCGGGAAGCCGTAGCCTGTGAGGTAAACCATGTCGATGTCGGTGGCCTTGCTGGCAATGCCTTCGGCCAAGATGTGCGCGCCTTCGTTGATGAGCGCCAGCACGAGGCGATTGACGATTTCTTCCTCGCCGATCTTGCGCGGTTTGATGCCGATGCTCTCGCGGTGCACCTCGATCATGGCCTTGACTTCAGCACTCGCCATCGGCTTGCGCTGGCCGGGAACATAGTCGTACCAACCCTTGCCGGTTTTCTGGCCGAAACGGCCCATCTCGCAAAGTTTGTCGCCGCTCTTGGCGTAGCGCACTTGCGGCTGCTCGACGTAGCGGCGCTTTCGGATCGCCCAGCCAATGTCGTTGCCAGCCAGATCGCTCATGCGGAAGGGACCCATGGCAAAGCCGAATTTCTCGATGGCCTTGTCGATCTGTTCGGGCGAAGCGCCCTCGTCCACCATGAACAGCGCCTGGCGGATGTATTGCTCAACCATTCGGTTGCCAATGAAGCCATCACACACGCCAGAAACCACCGCCGTCTTCTTGATCTTCTTGGCGACTTGCATCACGGTGGCGAGCACGTCCTTGCCCGTGGCCGCGCCGCGCACCACTTCGAGCAGCTTCATCACCTGCGCGGGGCTGAAGAAATGCAGGCCCACCACGTCTTGCGGGCGCTGGGTGGCGTTGGCAATCGCATTCACATCCAGCGTGGAGGTGTTGCTGGCGAGGATGGCACCGGATTTGGCGATGGCATCGATCTTCTGGAACACGCCGGTCTTCACGCCCATGTCCTCAAACACGGCTTCGATGATGAGGTCGGCGCTGGCGAGGTCGGCAAATTCGAGGCTGGGCTTGAGCAGGCTGGCGAGTTGCTCGGCCTTGTCCAGCTTCATCTTGCCTTTTTTCACACGGTCGGCGAAATGCTTCTGGATGAGGCCCGTGCCCCGATCCAGCGCTTCTTGCTTGGTCTCGATGAGGGTAACAGGCCAGCCCGCCATCAGGAAGTTGATGGCGATGCCGCTGCCCATGGTGCCCGCGCCGATCACGGCCACCGATTCGATCTTGCGGGTGGGCGTGTCGTCCGGCACGTCCGGAATCTTGGAGCAGGCGCGCTCGCCCAGGAAGGCGTTGCGCAGGGCACGGCATTCGGGCGTGTTCATCAGGTTGACGAACATCTTGCGCTCTTCGGCCACGGCCTTGTCGTAGGGCAACTTCACGGCGTTGGCGATGGCTTCCACACAGGCTTGCGGTGCGGGGTAGTTTTTCGCCAAGGCCTTGACGGTGTTGCGGGCAAACTGGAAGTACGCCTCGGCCTGCGGGTGCTTGCAGGGCAAGTCGCGCACGCGGGGGATGGGGCGCACGGCGGCCACTTCGTTGGCGAAAGCGATGGCTTCGTCGAGCAGGCTGTCCTTGCTGGCGGCCATGCGGTCGATGAGCTTTTGTCCCGGCAGCGCAAACAGCACTTCGCTCTTGAGCGGATCGCCGTTCACGACCATGTTGAGCGCAGTTTCTGCCCCCACGAGGCGCGGCAGGCGGGCCGTGCCCGTGGCACCGGGCAGCAGGCCGAGTTTGACTTCGGGCATGCCCATGATGGTGCCGGGTGCCGCGATGCGGTAGTGGCAGGCCATGGCCAGTTCCATGCCTCCACCCAGCGCCACCGAGTGGACGGCAGCGATGAGGGGCTTGGCCGAACCTTCGGCCCAAGTCAGCACCGTGGGCAGATTCGGGTCTTGGAAGGCCTTGGGTGTGCCGAACTCGCGGATGTCCGCACCGCCGCAAAAGGCATTGCCCGCGCCGGTGACAACGATGGACTGCACTGCTGGGTCGGAATTGGCCTGCGCCACTTGCGCTGCGAACGACACGCGCATGGCCAAGCTCCAGCCGTTGACCGGAGGGTTGTTGAGGGTAATGACGGCCACTGCGCCGCGCACTTCGTATTGGGTACTCATGGACAGGTCTCCCGATGGAATATGGAGAGTTGGAGGACAGTTTCAGACGATCGTTTCAGGCCGTCATGTTAGGTAAAAAAAGGCTCCAATCCAGCCAGATTGGAGCCTTTGCGACATCCCTTGTTTGAAACGTGATTCATCCTTTGCAGAAAAACAGCAGAGAAAAAACAGGCAAACAGCGGGTCGTCAATCCATCACAGGCCAGGCAATTTGTAGCCCGCCAGTTGCTCGCGCAGCTTGGTTTTGAGCATCTTGCCGGTGGCACCCAGCGGAATGGCATCGACAAACACCACGTCATCGGGGATTTGCCACTTGGCGATCTTGCCTTCGTAGAACTTGAGCAGTTCTTCGCGACTCACGTCCATGCCTGCACGCTTGACCACGGCCACGATGGGGCGCTCGTCCCACTTGGGGTGGAACATGCCAATGCAGGCCGCCATGCTTATGGCGGGGTGGCCCATGGCGATGTTTTCAATTTCGATGGAGCTGATCCACTCGCCGCCGGACTTGATAACGTCCTTGCTGCGGTCGGTGATCTGCATGTAGCCATCGGCATCGATGGTGGCCACGTCACCTGTGGGGAACCAGCCGTCCACGCAAGGGTCTTTGTCGCCCTTGTAGTAGTTGGCCACCACCCAGGGGCCGCGCACCAGCAGGTCGCCGTAAGCCTTGCCGTCCCAGGGTTGCTCTTTGCCGTCGTCGCCCACGATCTTCATGTCGATGCCGAAGATGGAGCGGCCCTGCTTGAGGCGGATCTTCATCTGTTCGTCGGCGCTCAGGCTTTCGTGCTTGTTCTTCAGGCTGCACAGCGTGCCCAGAGGCGACAGCTCGGTCATGCCCCAAGCGTGCAACACATCGACGCCGTAATCGTTGCGGAAGCTGTTGATCATGGCGGGCGGGCAGGCCGAACCGCCAATCACGGTGCGGTTGAGTTTGGAGAACTTCAGGCCGCCCGGACGCATGTGGTCGAGCAGCATCTGCCAGACGGTGGGCACACCAGCGGCAAAGGTCACACCCTCGCCTTCGATCATTTCATAGACCGACTTGCCGTCAAGGCTGGGGCCGGGGAACACCAGTTTGCAGCCCACCATGGCGGCGGCATAGGGAATGCCCCACGCATTGACGTGGAACATGGGGACCACGGGCAACACGGCATCACGGGCGCTGAGGTTCATCACGTCGGGCATGGCCGATGCGTAGGCGTGCAGCGTGGTGGAGCGGTGGCTGTAAAGCGCGGCTTTGGGGTTGCCGGTGGTGCCGCTGGTGTAGCACATGGAAGACGCCATGTTTTCATCGAAGCTCGGCCACTTGTAGGTGGTGGGTTGGCCTTGAATCCATGCCTCATAACTCAGCAGGCCGGGGATGCCCGTGTCGGTCGGCAGCTTGTCGGCATCGCACAGGGCGACCCAGGTTTTGACAGTGCCGCATTGGCTGTGCACTTTCTGCACGATGGGCAGGAAAGTCATGTCAAAGCACAGCACTTTGTCTTCCGCATGGTTGGCCACCCAGGCCACCTGCTCGGGATGCAGACGGGGGTTGATGGTGTGCAGAACGCGGCCCGAGCCGCTCACACCGAAATACAGCTCCAGGTGGCGGTAGCCGTTCCAGGCCAAGGTGGCCACGCGGTCGCTCATCTCCAGATTCAACTGGTCCAGACGGTGCGCCACCTGTGCGGCACGGGCACCCGCCTCTGTCCATGTGTAGCGGTGAATATCACCCTCCACCCGGCGGGAAACAATTTCCACGTCCTTGTGGTGGCGCATGGCGTGAACCAGCATGTTGGAAATCAAGAGTGGTTGGCTTTGCATCAAACCCAGCATGGGTGGTCTCCTTGTTATGCAATAAATCGAAACAATTGAGTCAGCGTATCGCAGAGCGGCTGTGCGATATTGAGGCACGTCATCACACAATATAACAACGTGCAACTATCGGACAGTTCTCCATTTGACTCAAGCATTGTCGCCGGCTTGACAAATCGATATGACCCGGTGCGCGCCTTCTTGTCGCGCCAGTCGTGGTTTGAGCGGCTCGATGCGGTGACGCGCCAGCGCCTGTTGACGCAATGCCAAGTCCGGCAAGCCGCCAAAGGTGAATGCATGCTGCCAGAGGGCGACGCGGTAGACGGCTGGTACGCCGTGCTGCAAGGCATGGTCAAACTCCAGAGCAGCGGGCAAGACAGCAAGGTCTCCACCTTTCTGGGCATTCCCGAGGGCGAATGGTTTGGTGAAGGTTCTGCTCTCAAGGCCGAGCCGCGCCAGTACAGCGTGATCGCCCTGCGCGACAGCGTGTTGATGCGCATGCCCCTGCCTGAATTTGAGTACCTGCGCCAGAACAACTTCGAGTTCACGCAATTCCTCGTATCGCACCTCAACCGCAGGCTGGGCCAAGCCATGGCCATCATCGAGGCCCAGCGCATCGGCAATCCGCAGCAACGGGTGGCCATGTATCTGGGTGCGGATTTCTGGGGAGGTACCCGGCAACTCGCGCTCACGCAAGAAGACCTGGGCCACTTGAGCGGGCTTTCGCGCCAGACCGTCAACAAGGTCTTGCAGGGCCTGCAAGAGCAAGGATTGGTGAGCCTTGAATTTGCGCAGATTCGCGTGCTCCAGCCGCAAGCCCTGGCGGAGATCGGGCAAAACCGCCGCGCCCAAGGGGCTTCGAACTGACCCCGGTGCAAACCGCTCCCGGCCCCCACAATGCGGGGCATGCTTGAATCACTGAAGCCCCCGACCATTGCTGAACTCGGCGACCGCTTTTTTGCCCGCATTCCACTTTCGCCGCTTGAGCAAGCCCACTGGGTGGCGAAATCACAGCGCATGGCGCGTGAATTGGGTCTGGATGAGTTCAGCGACGAAACCCTGCAACTCCTGAGCGGCAACGCCAAACCCGCCCACGGCGAGCCAATCGCCACTGTGTACAGCGGGCATCAGTTTGGCCAGTGGGCGGGCCAGTTGGGCGATGGCCGCGCTGTGCTGCTGGGCGAATTGCCCTCCTCTTGCGCTGGCCCGATGGAGGTGCAACTCAAAGGTGCCGGCAAAACGCCCTTCTCGCGCATGGGCGATGGCCGTGCGGTACTGCGCAGTTCCATTCGCGAGTTTTTGTGCTCTGAGGCCATGCACGGGCTGGGCATTCCCACCACCAGGGCGCTGTGCATCACAGGCTCGTCCCAACTGATACAGCGCGAAGAACCCGAAACTGCTGCCGTCGTCACACGCATTGCCCCCAGCTTCATCCGCTTTGGGCACTTTGAGCACTTTGGCCTGCGCGGGCGCAACGAAGAGCTCAAGCTGCTGGCCGATTGGGTCATCGACCGCTTCTACCCCGAATGCCGCGACGCCGCCCACCCCTACGCCGCATTCCTGGAGCAAGTCACCCGTCGCACCGCACGCCTGCTGGCGCAGTGGCAGGCCGTGGGCTTTTGCCACGGCGTGATGAACACCGACAACATGAGCATCCTCGGGCTCGCCATCGACTACGGACCTTTCGGCTTTCTCGATGGCTTTGACCCCATGCACATCTGCAACCACTCCGACACCGGGGGTCGCTACGCCTTTGCCCGCCAGCCCAATGTGGCCTTCTGGAACTTGTTCTGCCTAGGCCAAGCTCTCATGCCCTTGATTGGCGAACAAGACACCGCCCTCGCCGCGCTAGACACCTACAAACAAGAATTCCCCCAGGCGCTCGACCAGCAACTCGCCCGCAAGCTGGGGTTGGCACATTGCCCTGAAAACCTGCCCCCCCTCATTGACCGCCTGTTCAAGCTCATGGCCGAGGCGGGGGTTGACCACACCATCTTCTGGCGGACGCTGAGCGAAAAGCGCGAAACCACGCGCGACCTTTTCTTGGAGCGCGAAGCATTTGATGCTTGGCTGAAAGATTTCCATGCCATGCTCGACCAACAAGACATGAAACCCGATACAAGTCTGATGCTCCGCACCAACCCGGCCATTGTGCTGCGCAACCACCTGGCGCAGACGGCCATTGAACGGGCGCAACAAGGCGATTTCAGCGAAGTGGCCCAGCTGCTCGAGGCGTTCGAAAACCCATACGAACTGCGCCCCGAGCACGCCCACTACGCCGGGTTTCCGCCCGACTGGTCCCAAACTTTGCAAGTGAGTTGTTCATCATGAGCCACAAGACATTTCCCGTTCAGAAATCCGAAGAAGAGTGGAAAGCCATCCTGCAAGCCAAGGGTGCCGAACCCGTGGCCTACCAGGTGACGCGCCATGCCGCCACCGAACGCCCCTTCACCGGCAAGTACGAAACGCATTGGGAAAACGGCAGCTACCACTGCGTTTGCTGCGGCCATGAGCTATTCAAGTCAGAAGCCAAGTTCGATGCGGGCTGCGGCTGGCCCAGTTTTGACAAGACGGTTTCGCCCGATGCCGTCCACACCGAAACTGACCGCACATGGGGCATGGTGCGCACCGAGGTGGTCTGCAACCACTGCGGTGCCCACCTCGGTCATGTCTTTGATGACGGCCCTACCGAAACCGGGCTGCGCTATTGCATGAATTCGGGCTCGCTAGAATTCAGCCCCACATGAAGCTGATCGTCGATTTCCTGCCCATCGTCCTGTTTTTTGCAGCGTACAAACTCCAAGGCATTTTTGTCGCCACCGCAGTGTTGATGGCCTGCACCGTGGCGCAAATGGCCTACATCTACGCCACCGAGAAACACCTGCAAACTATCCACAAAGTGTCTTTGGGGCTGATTCTGGTGTTCGGGTCGCTCACTCTTTTCCTGCAAGACGAG
>JBJOKU010000006.1:0-13962 GCA_046045925.1 Pseudomonadota bacterium | reverse complement strand
ACGACGTGGCCTCCATCACGGGCACCAATGCAGGCGGGGCCGTGGAAGATGGCGCAGCCATCACGGGCCAGCTCAGCGTGAGCGACGTGGACGCAGGCCAGGCCTTTGTGCAAGCCCAGAGCGGCGTGGCGGGCAGCTACGGCAGCTTTGCCATCGACGCAGATGGCGCATGGACATACACCATCAACAACAGCCTGGCGGCAGTGCAAGCCCTCAATGCGGGCGAGCAAGTCACCGAAACATTCACCGTGACCAGCGCTGACGGCACCGCCACCAAGGACGTGGTTGTGACAGTGACTGGCGTGAACGACGCAGCCAGCATCAGCGGCACCGCCAGCGGTGCAGTGGGCGAGGACGCCGTTCTGAGCACGGGCGGTGTTCTCACAGTTGGCGACGTGGACGCAGGCCAGGCCCAGGTGCAGGCCCAAACCGGTGTTGCTGGCGCTTACGGCTCTTTCAGCATTGATGCAGACGGCAACTGGACTTACACGCTGGACAATGCCAACGCGGCAGTCCAGGCGCTCACGACGGGTGAGCAGGTCACTGATACATTCACTGTCACCAGTGCAGACGGCAGCGCCACACAGGATGTGGTGGTCACCATTGATGGCCAGACCGAAAACCGTGCGCCCGTGGCCGTCAATGACACGGCATACGTTGGTGCGCCCGCAGGCACACTGATGATACGCTTTGAATACGGTCAGTACGATTACCAGTCCGATGTTGATGGCAACTACGTGGGCGTGACGCAGGATGGTTTCCTGTTCGCCAAAGCCGCAGTGGCTGACACCGAAGGTGCGGATGTGACTGACTGGTACGGCAGCAACTGGACAAACGCGCTTTACTCCACCATTCCCGGCCAGGCAGATGCGCCGATCATCTCCATGACGCGTCTGGATGGCAACAACTTCTCGTTTGCTTCTGCCAATTACACTGGCTACTACCTTGATACGGATGGTTCTTTCCAAGATGTGGTGCTCACCGAAACCGTGACCGGCTACCGTGATGGTCTGGTGGTTGCCCAGCAGGTCTTCAACGTGACCGAACTGCGCAACAACGACTACATCCGCAACAATGCAGTGTCCATGACCGGTGCTGCATGGGCCGACGTGGATCGCGTTGACTTCAGCCTCGGTGCTGCTGCGCCCGTTGGCTCTGTCCCCGAGACGGTTTACCAATTCCTCGACAACCTGGTGGTGGCAGGAGCTGGTGCCCATGTGCTCAGCGTTGACATTGATGCTGTGGCCAATGACACCGATGAAGATGGTGATGCCCTGACCGTGTCCGCCTTCTCCGCAACCAGCGCACTGGGGGCAACAGTCAGCCTCAATCTCGACGGCACCTTCCATTACGACCCCACAGCCTTGGCTGCCTACCAGAGCCTTGGCGCAGGTCAGGTGCTGACTGACACCTTCACCTATTCTGTGCAAGACACGTCCGGACTGGTCAGCAACACAGCCACGGTGGCCGTGACCTTGCACGGCATCAATGACGCTCCTGTTGCCAATGACGACAGCGTTTCGACCACCGTGTCTGGTGGTGGTGCCGGCCAGGTGTTGACATTCACCGGCATTGTTGAAGATTACTTTGCCGGCCCCGGTGATGTGCTCCTATCTTCCGTCACGGAAGGCGACTACTACATCACCAATGCCAGCCCCGACCTGCTCCTGATGCAAAATGGCCCTGCGATTGGCTACGGTGCCGATCTTTCGGAAGCCATCTGGTCGCACACGACAAACGTCTTTGACGGCGTGCAAACGCCGGAAGTCAGCCTGGTCCGCAATGACGGTGCAGACTTCTCTCTGTACTCTGTCCGTTCTGCCGGTTATTTCTACGATTTTGACGGCGGCAACGTGGGCGCAACGCTGACACAGCATGTGGTTGGCTACAACGATGGTGTCATGGTTGGGCAGATGGACGTGACCATCGTCAACGGTGGTGATTCCGCAGTGATCTCGTTCGCTGGCCAGGCTTGGGCGGCCAGTGTTGACCATGTGGACTTCTTCCTTGATGCCACAGTGGACACCCCATTGACCAATGGCTACATGGAGAGCTTCCTGGACGACATCACCTTCGGCACGGTAACTCCTCCGGTTGAGCTGGACATTGACGCGCTGCTCAATGATTCAGACATCGACGCTGGCACATCGCTGGGCATTGGTGCCTTCTCGGCAACCAGCGCCCTGGGTGGCACCATCACCCAGAACCCGGACGGCACTTTCCACTACCTCAACCAGCTTGATGTGGCTCCGGGCACTTCGGTGTACGACACGTTCACGTATCAGACCATCGACGAGCTGGGTGCGCTGAGCAACGTGGCGACTGTCGGGATTACAATCGCCGGCGTCTGAGCCCACGATTGAAAGGCGGTCATGGCGCTCTCTGGCGACCATGACCTACCGTGTTTAGTCTGTTTCAAACTGAACTTTTCAAGACCCTCCTGAAATTCAGGGGGGTTTTTCGTGCTGTCGGCATTTTCAGCCTGTTCATCAACCTGTTGATGCTGGCTCCGGCGCTCTACATGTTGCAGGTCTATGACCGGGTGCTTCCGAGCCGCAACAACTACACCCTCATCATGCTGAGTTTGCTGGTGGTGGGGGTTTATCTGCTCATCTGCACACTTGAGTACATCCGCAGCCTGGTGGTGATCCGTGTCGGGCAGAGCATTGATGCGGAGTTGCAGTTGCGGGTTTACCGTTCAGCCTATGAGCAGACGCTCAAGCGCCCCGGCTCGCATGTCTCGCAGGCATTGGGCGACATGACAACCCTGCGCCAGTTCCTCACGGGGCAGGCGCTGTTCACCTTCTTCGATCTGCCCTGGTTTCCCATTTACCTGGTGGTCATTTGCCTGTTCGACCCGATCATGGGCCTGGTGGCCGTGTTGGGCACCCTGGTGCTGACAGCGCTGGCGGTGATCAACGAAACCAGCACCAAGCAGCACCTCAAGGCGGCGGGAGAAACCTCCATGCAGTCCAACCAGATGGCCAGTGGCAGTTTCCGCAACGCCCAGGTCATCGAGGCCATGGGCATGCTTGAAAACCTCCAGGCTCGCTGGCATCAGTTGCACGCCAAGTTCATATCTGAGCATGCCACCGCGTCTCAGAATGCGGCCCGCATCACGGCGTTTTCCAAATGGGTCAAATTGATCCAGCAGTCCATGGTGCTGGGCGTGGGGGCATGGTTGGTCCTGGAGGATCGCATCACGCCAGGCATGATGATTGCCGGCTCCATCTTGATGGGAAAAGCGCTCAGTCCCGTTGAGGGCGTGATCGGAATCTGGAAGCAGTGGAGTGGGGTGCGTGCGGCATTTGAGCGCCTCAATTCCCTTCTGGTGGCCAACCCCGAGCGGCTTGACAAGATGAAGCTGCCAGACCCCAAGGGTCGCCTCACCTTCGAGGGCGTGACGGCATGTGCCCCGGGGTCCAACCAGCTCATACTGCGTGGCGTGAATTTTGAGATTCTTCCGGGCGATGTGTTGTGCGTCATCGGGCCGAGTGCCAGTGGAAAATCAAGTCTGGCCCGTGTGATGGTTGGCATATGGCCTGCGTTGCAGGGCAAGGCCAGAATTGACGGAGCCGACATCAGCCAGCTCAACAGGCCCCAAGTGGGGCCGTACGTCGGCTATCTGCCCCAGGAGGTGGAGTTGTTTTCAGGCACTGTTGCAGAGAACATTGCCCGTTTTGGCCAGGTGGATCCTGCCAAAGTGGTGGCCGCTGCCCAGATGACGGGGGTGCACGAGATGATCTTGCGTCTGCCCAACGGGTATGACACGCAGTTGGGAGAATTGGGGCACAACCTTTCAGGTGGCCAGCGCCAGCGAATTGGTTTGGCCCGCGCCTTGTATGACACCCCCGCGTTGGTGGTGCTTGATGAGCCCAATTCCAACCTCGATGAACCGGGTGAGGCCGCACTCGGGCAGGCCGTCTTGGCCATGCAAAAAGCGGGAAAGACCGTAGTTCTGATCACGCATCGCAAGCAAGCCATTGGCCTTTCCAACAAGTTGCTGGTTCTCCGTGAGGGACAGGCTGTGGCGTTTGGCCCCCGTGATGAGGTGCTGGAAAAGCTCAAGCCGGCTGCCGCGAATGTCAGCCCGCCGCCCACAAGCGAGCCGTCGGGCCGTTTGCAATACAGGGTCCCGCCGCATGTTCCGGCTGGGCCTGCCGCAACGCCCGCCAAAGCCTGAAAGCGCATGCAATGAGCGAATTGACTGTTGCTGATGCCCCCGTGAAGCCTGAGTCCCAGGCGCGGCCCTACTTGTTGCTGGGCTGGGCCTTGATCGTGTTCGGGTTCTGCGGCTTCCTGCTCTGGGCCAGCCTTGCCCCGCTGGACAAGGGGGTGCCCGCAACCGGGGTGGTCATCACCGATGGCAACCGCAAGAGCGTGCAGCACCAGACGGGTGGCATCATTGCACGCATCCACGTCAAGGACGGTGACCGGGTCAAGCAGGGGCAGATACTGATGGAGCTGGATGTCACCCAGACCGAGCGCAGCATGGGTGCATTGCGCGAGTCGATGGAGGGTTTCCGGTCGCTGATTTCCGGCCTGGAGGGCTCACGCACCTTCAAGGAAATGCAGCTCCAGAACATGAACGAGCAACTCAAGGGCATGCGACAGCTTGCCGCCGAAGAGTACCTGCCGCGCAATCGCGTGCTCGAACTGGAGAGGCAGGCAGCACAGATAGAGTCAGCCCTGCGGGAGGACACAGGCAACATTGGGCGCTACAAGCGGCAAATCGCCGAGGCGCAGGAGAGGCTGGGCGCTCTCCAGTTTGAGCGGGACAACTCCAGGATCAAGGCCCCCATTGAAGGTGTGGTTCAGGGCTTGGCCATCAATACGGTGCAAGGGGTGGTGACGCAAGGCATGCGCATCATGGACATCGTTCCTTCGGGGCAACCCCTCCTGATCGAGGCCCAGGTGCCGCCGCACTTGATTGACAAAATCAAGCCGGGCCTTGAAGTGGAGGTGAGCTTTCCCGCCTTCAACCAGAACAAGACACCCACCGTGGAGGCCATCGTTCAGGTGGTCTCTGCGGACCGCTTTACCGACGAGCGGACCGGCAACGCCTATTACAAGATGACTTCCGGTGTCACCGACAAGTCGATGACAAAACTCCGCGGACTTGAGATCAGGCCCGGGATGCCTGCTGATGTGTTCGTCAAGACGGGTGAGCGCTCCCTCATGAGTTACCTGTTCAAGCCGGTGCTGGATCGCTTGGGCTATGCCCTGTCCCAGGAGTAGGACGGTGAGATTTTTCCCGCTGGGTGTGTTGATTGCCGCCAGTTGCTGGTCTGCGGGTGCGGCGATGGCGCAATCTCCTGTTTTTCTGCGGGCGTATGAACTTGCGCTGGCCAACGACCCAGCCTATAGATCCGCCCTCAAGGAGCATGAGGCTTCGCAATTCAACCGCGAAATTGGCAACGCGGCGGTCCGCCCGGTGGTCTCCCTGACCCAGACCTCCTCGACCAACCACTCCTCGCGTACCTTGCTCGACAACGCTGGACGCGTACAGCACGACGACCCCAAGTACCTGAGCGCCAATACATCCCTGGCGCTGCGTCAGCCGCTGATCACTTACGAGGGCATGGCCCGGCAGAAGATTGGCGAGACACAGGCCCTGTACGGGCAGGCGGTGCTGGCCAACAAGAGGCAGGACCTGCTGTTGAGGCTGCTCAAGGCATGGACGGAGTTGCATTTTGCGCAAGACCAGGTGCGCTTGGCCAAGTCACAGCTTGAGGCCTATGCCGAGCAACTCAAGCTCAATGAAGCCATCCTCAAGCAGGGTGAAGGCACCCGAACCGATGTGCTGGAGACCCGCTCCAAGTACGAGATCACCCTCGGGCAATTGCTGGAAGCCGACCTCGAGGTGGCCAACAAGCAAAGGGCGCTGGAAGCCATTGTGGGCACAAAAGATGCGCCAGCCCTTGCTGGACTGAATGCCCTCATCGACATTGACAGGCTCGAAGATGGAACGCTGCAAGAAGACCACTGGGTTGATCTGGCGCTGGCCAGCAACCCTGAAATCCGTTCGCTAGAGATGCAGGTGGAGCTGAGCCGGCTGGAGGTTGAACGGGCGCAGTCGGGGCACATGCCCAAGCTGGATTTGACGATTTCCCGCAGCCGTAGCCGCTCGGACACGCTCAACACCCTGAACCAGAACATCCAGAACACCAGCCTGGGCGTGCAGTTGTCGGTGCCCATCTATGCTGGCGGGCAGATTTCTGCTGCGGTTTCGCAGGCACTGGCCGTTGTTGAGCAACAACGCGCCGAGTTGGAGAAGAAATCCCAGGAGATCCGGACCGAAATCCGCAAGCAGATCAACGCGGTCAAGCTCAACCGGCAGAAAAAGCAAGCGCTGGTTCGTGCCGTGCAGGCGGCACAGGAGTTGGTGCTTGCATCCCGCAAGAGCGCCAAGGCGGGTGTCAAGGTCAATCTTGAGGTTCTCAACGCGGTGCAGCAGGTCTATCTCCATCGCCGTGATCTGGCGCTGGCCAGCTACACGCTGCTCAACTCATGGGCGGGTCTGCGTGCCGCAGCTGGACAAGCCGGCGATGATGTGGTGCGTCAAATTGCCTTGGCGATCACGCATTGAGGCCCTCGCAGCGCTGCTGCTGGGACATAATCAGATCGCCCCGCGACCTACCCTTGTCTGCCGGGGCTGATGCGGGGTGTGAATGCGCTGGAGCCGACAAAGCCTGAGAGCCCGACTGGTCCTGATGCTGGCTGGACTGGCAGGCGTGGTGCTGCTGGTTTCCACACTTGTTTCGTCGATCAGCACCCTGCAAAGGAAACGCACCGACATGCTGGCCCAACTGGAGGGGCTGGCCACGGTGGTGGCCACCAACTCTGAAGCGGCCATTCTGTTCAAGGACAGTGGCACGGCCACGGAGAGCCTGTCCAGCCTGTCCTCCCAGACGGCCATTGTTGGGGCAAGCATGCGTCTGGCTGGCGGCGCTGCCTTTGCCCAGTTTCCGGCAAGCATTGCACCCGGCCTGTTCACGGGCCTGCCTGCGCGCCGCTTGCAGGATGGGCTGCCTGTGCTGGCCCAGCGCGTGCATTTTGTGTACCCCATCCGGGACAAGGCCGAGGATCGCGACCTGGCTGAACTGTCCCTGGTGGTGGACTTGCGCGAAATGTGGGGTGAGTTCCTGCGCGACATCTTCCTGATCCTGATTGCCGGGTTGGCGCTGTTTGTCCTCTCCCTGCTGGCGGCCTTGCGGCTGGCCAGGCGCGTGAGCGAGCCCATTGAGGCCATGGCGCAAACATCACGGCATGTGGCGCAGACGGGGCACTACGGATTGCGGCTCAAGAAAACCAGCGACGACGAGGTTGGCGAGTTGGTGGATGCTTTCAACAAGATGCTGCACGAGATCGATGCGCGCGACAAATACCTCCAAGACCAGCAAGCGCATCTGGAGCAGCAGGTCAAGGTGCGCACGGCGGAACTGGAGTTTGCACGCGATGCGGCTGAAGCGGCCAGCAGGGCCAAGAGCGATTTCCTGGCCAGCATGAGCCATGAGCTGCGCACGCCACTCAATGCGGTGTTGGGTTTCGCGCAGTTGATGCATTCCGACGAGGGTCTTCCCGGTCAGGCGCGAGGGCATGCAGCCGAAATCGAGCGCGCAGGCCGTCACTTGCTGGCGTTGGTCAATGACGTGATTGATCTGGCCCGCATCGAATCGGGCCGCCTGAACGTGAGCATGGAGCCCGTGGCGGTGAAGTGCCTGTTTGACAGTTGCCGTGAACTGGTCAGTTTGCAAGCCGCAAAGGCGGGAGTGGAGTTGCAGACCCCCAATCTGGCATCCGACATGGCGGGTCTGACTGTGCGTGCTGATGCAGTCAGGTTGCGGCAGGCCGTGGTCAACCTGCTTTCCAATGCCATCAAGTACAACCAGAGCGGGGGCTGGGCGCGTTTGACGGTGGCCCGGGATCAGGGCAAGGTGCGCATCCAGGTACAGGACAACGGCCCGGGCATACCGATTGACAAGCAACAACGCCTGTTCAGGGCGTTTGACCGTCTTGGCGCAGAGTTTGGCGTGATAGAGGGCTCAGGCATTGGCCTGGCGATTACGCGCCGTTTGGTTCAGGCCATGGGCGGCGAGATCGGCTTTTGGAGCCGTCCGGGCCAGGGCAGCCTGTTTTGGATAGAACTGGCGGCAGATGCCCCGGTGCCGGACGTGGACTGTGCCCCCCATCCGGCAGCGCCGGCTGCAAGTCCATCGCAGCCGCTCATCGTGCCGGAGATCCCGGTGCCTGCGGCGGTGACCCGGATCAAGGTCATGGCGGTGGAGGACAACCCCGTGAACATGCTGCTTGTCCGGCTCGCGCTGGGCAAACGGCCTGAGGTGCAGTTCCGGGAAGCGATCAGTGCAGAGCAGGCGCTGGAGATGGTGCAGCAAGAAGTGCCCGACTTGATTCTCATGGACATCAACCTTCCGTGCATGGATGGATACCAGGCTTTGTCAGCTCTGCGGGCAGACCCACGCGCCTGCAAAGCGCATATTGTTGCCCTCACCGCCAGCGCCATGAAGGAAGATCGCGAGGAAGGACTCGCGGCGGGCTTTGATGAGTACCTGACCAAACCCGTGAACTTGAAGGACCTCAACGAGCTGATCGACAGAATCAGCCGCAAGGGAGGCACTTGAGGAGAAACACATGACATCCAGACGAATATCCGGGCTACGCATTGACTTGCTGCGCAAGCCCATGGCGGTTGCCTTGGCCTTTGTGCCCGTGGCGGCTCTGGCGGCCCCCTCATCGCAGCTGGATCAGTTGCTGGAGATGCGGCTGGAGGATCTGGCCGCAGTCAAAGTGAGTGCGGTCTCCAAAACCACCGAGTCTGCCCTGGCCGCGCCCGCGCCAGTGCATGTGGTCACGGCAGACGATATCCGCAGCTTTGGCTGGCGCACACTGGGCGAGGCCCTGCGCACGCTGCCCGGACTGCAAGTGAGCTACGACCGCCAGTACCAGTATCTGGGCGTGCGGGGCATCAACCGGCACGACTTCAACTCGCGGGTGCTGGTGCTGATTGACGGCAGACGCACCAACGAAAGCGTTTACGACCAAGGCTTCATTGAAGAGGCGTTCCTGCTCGACATGGAGGCGATTGAGCGTATTGAATTCGTGTCAGGGCCGGGCTCGGCGCTTTACGGCAACAACGCCATGCTTGGAGTCGTGAATGTGGTCACCCGAAAGGCACAAACCATGGGCGGCACGCGCATGGTCTCTGAGGTGGCCAGCCGGTCTGCATCGCGTCTTTACCTGGAACACGGACGGATGCTGGAGGGAGGGGCGCAATGGAGCCTGAATGGCTCGGTTTCAGAGCGCAAGGGAGGAGATCTCTTTTTCCCTGAACGCGCTGGCAGCAATCAGGGAATGGCACGCCAGCTCGACGGACAAAGGGTTCAGAAAGTCTTTGGCCAGTACAGCTCAGGCGAGTGGCGTGTGCAGGCGGGGGTGTCCGAGCGCTTGAAGCACGATCCGACGGCCTTGTTCGGTTCGGTATTTGCAGACACGGCGGCCATGTTTTCGGACCGGCAGATCTTTGCCTCCATCAGCCGGGAGATGCGCCTGTCTGCCAATGCGGAGAGTTATTTCCAGTTGGCCCGCAATGGTTATCACTACACCAACCGTTTCACCTACTCGCAACCCAACCCAGACACCCTGAACGCGGAGCACACCCGTGGCGACTGGTGGCAGGCCGAGGCCCGCATGACGTACACCGGCTGGAAGGATCACCGCCTGATTGTGGGGCTCGAGTTGCAGAGCAATACCCGGCAGGACTACGAGAGCCGCGACGAAAAGCCTGTGCCCTACGCCAATTGGCAGCAAAACGGAAGCGCCCGTAGCGCGGGCCTGTATGTCGATGACCTGTACACGCTGAACTCCAGGTGGCAAGTCGAGTTCGGTGCGCGGCTGGACCAGTACCGCTTGCAGTCAAGCATTGCCTCCTGCGACCTGGGCAACGTGCCCGAATGCAGCATCAGCCGCTTTGATGCAGGGACTTCTCATGTCAGCCCCAGGGCTGCCTTGATCTACAGACCGGCGGCACAAACCGTGTTGAAGTTGATGGCTGGAAGGGCATACCGGGCACCCAATCCAAGCGAGTTGGGATACTTCACCAACACGGGTGCACCCATGGTGGGGCGGGCCGTGCCTGAACGGTTTGCCTCAAGAGAGGCAAGTCTGGAGCACTTTGTGCATCCCAACTGGAAGATTTGGGGCAATGCGTTCAACTACGAGCTCAAGGGCATGATTGGGCGTGATGCGAGCGAAACTTATGTCAACCTCAATGACATCGCTTCGTCGGGCCTGCTGCTTGGAACCGAGTGGAAGGATGGCAGGGATGCCACCTTGCGCGCGAGTGTCTCGCATGGCCGTGCGCGGGATGTGCGCACCGGAGCCCGTCTGGACGATGCCCCCGTCAATTTGCTGAGACTCAACTATGCGTTCAACCTGCCGTATGCGAAATGGAGGGCGGGCTTCGAATTGCAGTCACACGGCTCAAGGCTCAATGCCTCGGGGCGTCGGGTCGATGGTGCCACGCTGGCGAACCTGACCCTCAGCAGCGCCAAGCTGTTTGCCCAGGGAGATGTGTCTGTGTCCTTTTACAACCTGTTTGGCCGTCGATATGCCGATCCAACGGGCTCGGACCAAACGCCCATCGAACAGGTGGCGCAGGACGGCAGGGCCGTCCGGCTCCAGATGGAGTGGCGTTTCTGAAATTTGCCATGAAACCGCTCACGACAAACTGCTTGCGCCTGTGCCTCGCCGTGCTGCTGTTCACGGTGCGGGCAGCTTTGGCCCAGCCGGTGTTGGCCGACCCAGACAGCGTCAAGGCGGCCTATTTGGTGAACTTGCTGCGCTACACCACATGGCCCGCTGGTACGCAAGCTCCGGACGCAACGCAGGTCTTGTGCGTGCTGGACATGGATGCGCTCGATGGAAAGATTGCCGGCCTGGATGGCAAATCGGTTGCAGGCCGCAGTCTGGTGGTGCGGCAGGTTGCAGATGCTGCAGCCATGCGGCAATGCCACATGCTGTTTGTCGGCGCCAATCAGGGGCGCAGGCTGTCGGAGGTGTTGCGTGCCACCAAGGGATACCCGGTGCTGCTGGTCAGCGATGCCCACGATGCCGCGCGGGCGGGAGCAGCGGTTGAATTGCTGGAAACCGACAGCCGCATTCGCCTGATCGTTCACCGAACGAGCGTGGAGCCCGTGGGCATTGCATTCAGTGCGCAGTTGCTGCGCGTGGCGCTGACGGTGTTTTGAGCGCCTTGACTTGAGAAATGAATCAGCCCGCACGTGGCGGGCTGATTTTCAGGCGGAGTGCTGGGGCTTACTTGGCAGCTTTGGCATCTGCTTTCGCGGCGGGCTTGGCTTCGGCCTTGGCGGCGGGTTTTGCATCAGCGGCGGGGGCGGCACCACCGTCGGCCACGCACTTCTTCACGAACGAAGACTTGGCTGCGCCAGCGAGCTTTTTCTCGCCAGCTTGCATTTCGCATTTGCCTTCAGGGGTGGCGGCTTTGGCATCGGCCACGCATTTTTTCACGAAAGAGTTCTTGGCGGCACCAGCCAGCTTCTTGTCGCCAGCTTCGGCTTCGCACTTGCCTTGAGGCGTGGCAGCCTTGGCATCGGCTTCGCACTTCTTGACGAAGGAGGTGGCGGCTGCGCCAGCGAGCTTCTTCTCTTTGGCTTGGTCTTTGCAGGAGTCGGCTGCAAAAGCGGAGCCGGCGAACATCAGGGCGGCGATGACGGTGAGGGTGGTTTTCATGTAGGTTTCCTTGTGGAGGGGTTGGCGAACGACTGAACTCGGGGATGCTATCACCCGTAACGAGGTAGCGGCAAGTGGGGATGACAGCCATGGCGCGATCGTGATGAGCGCCGGCGCAAATGTGCAAATCCTTTGCGCACTTGTGGCGCGGCAGACTCGCTGGTGTGCAGGTGTTGCGGCGGGCTCTACTGGGGCGAGGCTGGCGTGCCGTGATCGAGGTCGGGGCGGTTGCAGGGGTCCACGTGCGTCATCAGGTTGAGGACGCGGTGGCGCTTGAGCACATTGGCCCGGGCGGCCACGGCAATGTTGTGCCCTTGCTCCACGGTGAGGGTGGCATCCACTTCGAGGTGGACATCCACCAGCAGCATGTCGCCCATTTTGCGGGTGCGGATGTCGTGGGCATGCATCACGCCGGGCGTGGCCAGCAGCGTCTCGCGAATGGCGGCGACTTCGCTCTCGTCGGCGGCGCGATCCATCAGGTCGCCCAGCGCTTCCCAGCCAAAGCGCCAGCCCATGCGCAAGATCATCAGGCCCACGATCAGGGCGGCCACCGTATCAAGGAAGGGGTAGCCCATGAGATTGCCAGCAATGCCCAGCCCCACCACAAGCGACGAAGCGGCATCTGAGCGGGCATGCCACGCATTGGCCACCAGCATGCTCGACTTCACGCGCTTGGCCACAGCCAGCATGTAGCGGAACAGGGCCTCTTTGGCCACCAGGGCCAATGCGGCCACCCAGAGCGCCGCGATGTGCACGGGTGCAACGGATTCGGGCGATTGCAGTTGCTGTACGGCAGACCACAACATGCCCGCGCCCACGGTAGCGAGGATGAGCCCCAACGCCATGGATGCGCCCGTTTCGTAGCGGTGGTGTCCGTAGGGATGATCCTGGTCGGCGTCTTTGCGGCTTTCGCGGCTGGCAACCAGCACCACGGCATCGGACACCAAATCGGACAGCGAATGGATGCCGTCGGCAATCAGGCCCTGCGATTTGGTGAGCACCCCAGCGACGATTTGCGCGGCGGTGAGCAACAGATTGACCACCACGCTGACCCAAGTGCTGCGAGTGGCAGCTTGCGCCCGGGCCTGTTGATCCACAGGGCTGTCTTCCGGGTATTCGGCGAACTGCGGGTTTTGCGCCAGTGCACCAGCATTGGCCGGCGTGATCGGGACGGGCACCGCACGTGGTGCAGCTTGCTCAATGGGAGAGGGCGCAGACATTGGCAAATCGTATCGCACCCGCAGGCCAGTGGCTTGATGCGAGTCAAGCGCATTGGGTCAAAGGCGCTCCAGCTCAGGATGCTTGATTTGCCCCGCGCGCACCAGCATCTTGCCGTATTCGGCGCAGCGGCTGAGCGTGGGAATCACCTTTCCAGGGTTGAGCAGGCCTTCGGGGTCGAAGGCACGCTTCAAGGCGAACATCTGCTCGTTCTCGGCAGCCGAGAACTGCACGCACATGCTGTTGAGTTTTTCCACGCCCACGCCGTGTTCGCCCGTCACCGTGCCGCCCATGGCGACACTGGTTTCCAGAATGTCCGCGCCAAACTGCTCACAACGGTGCAACTGGTCGGGATCGTTGGCATCGAAAAGGATGAGCGGGTGCAAGTTGCCGTCGCCCGCGTGGAACACGTTGGCGCAGCGCAGTTGGTATTTCTTCTCCATCTCGGCAATGGCGATCAGGATGTCGGCCAGGCGTTTGCGCGGGATGGTGGAGTCCATGCACATGTAGTCGGGGCTGATGCGGCCCGAGGCGGGGAAGGCGTTCTTGCGGCCGCTCCAGAAACGCAGGCGCTCGGCCTCGTCGCGGCTCACTGCGATGTCTGTCGCACCAGACGCACGCAGCACTTCGCTCATGCGCTCGATTTCTTCGGCCACTTCTTCGGGTGTGCCGTCGCTCTCGCACAGCAAAATGGCTTCGGCGTTGAGGTCGTAGCCCGCGTGTACGAAGTCTTCCACGGCGGCTGTCATGGGCTTGTCCATCATCTCCAAGCCTGCGGGAATGATGCCAGCGGCGATCACGGCAGCTACTGCATCGCCCGCTTTTTTGATGTCGTCAAAACTGGCCATGATGCAGCGGGCCAGCGCGGGTTTGGGCACGAGCTTGACGGTGACTTCCACCGTCACGGCCAGCATGCCTTCAGACCCGACGACCAGCGGCATGAAATCGAAACCGGGCACATCCAGCGCGTCCGAG
>JBJOKU010000005.1:0-14258 GCA_046045925.1 Pseudomonadota bacterium | reverse complement strand
TGCGGCTTGGCGCGGGGTTTGGCCTGGGGATCGGGTGGCAGGGGAACGAGTGTGCCCACCGTGAGCGCATCGTCACCAAAGTACTTGGCCGCCACCGCCTGCACTTGTGCAGCCGTGATGGTTTTCAGTCGCGCAATCAGGCGCTCGCCAGTGTCAAGTGGCAGCCCGAGCGTCCAGTACGTGCCCAGCTCGCGGGCCTGGCTGAAGACGGAATCGAGTTTGTAAATTTCACCCGACACCCACTGCGCCTTGACGCGCCGCAATTCGGCCTCGCTCACGCCATCGCGGGCCACCCGGGCCACCTGCTCACGCAAGGCGGCCTCCACCTGTGTGGCGGTTTTGCCTGCTGCGGGCACGCCGTCGAGCACAAACATCTTGGGGCCGCGAGAGAGCAGGCTGTTGTAAGCCCCCACGTCATCGGCCAACTTGCCCTCACCCTGCGTGAGGGCGCGGGCCAGGCGTGCATTGGGATAACCATCGAGCACGGCAGCCAGCACCGTCAGAGCCAGCGCATCGGTTGATGCGGCATCGTCATCGCGCAGGCTTTCCAGCCCCGGCACCTTGAAGGCCAGGCTCACGTACGCCTGTTCGGCGCTGGCCTTGTGCTCCATCCGCCGCAGTCCCTTTTGCTCCGGCTCGACACGGGGTTTGCGAGCTGGCACGGGAGCCGCCTCCAGATGGCCGTAGTGCTTGTTCACCCACTGGCGCACCTGGGCCACATCCACATCACCCGCCACCACAACGGCCGCATTGCCCGGCACGTACCAGCGCTTGTAGAAGGCGCGCGCATCATCGGGCTGCATGGCATCGAGGTCATTCATCCAGCCCACGATGGGACGGCGATAGGGTGAGGCGACGTAGGCCGTGGCATTGAGCAACTCGTACATCTGGGAACGCGGCTCGTCCTCGGTACGCATGCGGCGCTCCTCCTTCACCACCTCCAGTTCCTTGCGGAACTCCTCGTCATTCCACTGGTTGCGGGCAAAGCGGTCCGACTCCAGCGCCATCACCTCACTGAGCCGGGATGCCGGAATTTGCTGGAAGTAGGCCGTGTTGTCGCGGCTGGTGAAGGCGTTCTCGCGCCCGCCCAGTGCCGCCACCTTGCGCGAAAACTCACCCGGCTTGAGCGTTTTCGTGCCCTTGAACATCATGTGCTCCAGCACATGGGCCACGCCCGAGGTGCCATCGACCTCGTCCATCGAACCCACCCGCACCCAGAGCATGTGCACGGCCGTGGGCGCACGGCGGTCGGGTTTGACGATCACGGTCAGGCCGTTGGGCAAAGTCCACTGGTGAACCTTGGTGGTTTGGGTCTGCGCCCACGCGCTGAGGGAGCCCAGCAGCAGGGCGCCTGCCATGGTCAGCGCCTTGAAATGGAGGAGTCGGATCGGTTTCATAGAATGCATGGATTCTAGAAACGTTTGAAATGTTCAGTTTTTTCAAGAAAAAATCTCCTGCGCACGCAGCCGAAACCGCCACACCCGCGCCAAGCGCTGCCGCCCCTGATCGAGCCAGCCCCCCGGCCGCTCCCCAGGCTGCGGCAGCCGCACCCACTCCCGCCCCCGAGCGCCGCTCGTGGATGGACAAGCTCAAGGCCGGCCTGCGCAAGACGGGCTCGTCCATCAGCACGCTCTTCACCGGCACGCAGATCGACGACGCCCTCTACGAAGAGCTCGAAACTGCCCTGCTCATGGCCGACACCGGCGTGAAAGCCACCACGCACCTGCTCAATGACCTCAAGCGCCGCGTCAAGGAAGCCAAGGCCACCGACCCGGCACAGGTCAAGGGCCTGCTGGCCGCCGCCATCGCCGACCTGCTGGCTCCACTGCAAAAGCCGCTCAGCGTGGGCGAGCACTCACCTACGGTCATCATGGTGGCGGGCGTGAATGGAGCAGGCAAGACCACCAGCATCGGCAAGCTCACCAAGCATCTGGCCGACAGCGGCGCAAGCGTGCTGCTGGCTGCGGCCGACACCTTCCGCGCAGCCGCCAAGGAGCAGCTCGGCGTGTGGGCCGACCGCAACACGGTGGAAATCATCAGCCAGCAAGGCGGCGACCCTGCTGCCGTGAGCTTTGACGCCGTGGCCGCAGGCAAGGCCCGTGGCCGCGACGTGGTCATCGTGGACACCGCAGGCCGCCTGCCCACGCAGGCCCACCTGATGGAAGAGATCAAGAAGATCAAGCGCGTGGTCGCCAAGGCCGACGCCAGTGCGCCCCACGAAGTGCTGCTGGTGATCGACGGCAACACCGGCCAGAACGCGCTGGCGCAAGTCAAAGCCTTTGACGACGCCCTGCAACTCACCGGCCTCATCGTCACCAAACTCGACGGCACCGCCAAAGGCGGCGTGCTCGCCGCGATTGCCATGGAGCGCCCGGTGCCGGTTTACTTCATCGGCGTGGGCGAACAACTCGCCGACCTGCAAACCTTCAACGCGGGCGAGTTTGCCGAGGCCTTACTCGGCTGATACCCGTCAGTTGGCACGCTCCAGCAGCATCGAATCCCCATAGCTGAAGAAGCGGTACTGGTTCGCAATCGCGTGTTGGTACACGCGTCGCATGTGTTCGTAGCCTGCGAAGGCGCTGACCAGCATCATCAGTGTGCTCTTGGGCAGATGGAAGTTGGTGATGAGCAGGTCCACCAGCTTGAATTCGTAGCCGGGGGTGATGAAGATGTTGGTGTCGCCCTGCCCCTCGCCGCGTGCGGCCCAGCTCTCCAGCGCGCGCACGCTGGTGGTGCCCACCGCGATGACGCGCCGACCCTCGGATTTCGCCTGCTGCACTTTCTGTTGAGTTTCGAGCGGCACGCTGTAGCGCTCGAAGTGCATGGTGTGTTCGGCGATGTTCTCGGTCTTGACCGGCTGGAAGGTGCCGGCGCCCACGTGCAGGGTCACGTGGGCACGCTGCACACCCAGGGCATCGAGTTGCGCGAGCAGCGCCTCGTCAAAATGCAGCGCCGCCGTGGGGGCCGCCACCGCGCCGGGGTGTTTGGCAAATACGGTCTGGTAGCGCTCCACATCCTGCGCCTCATCCGCGTGCTCAATATAGGGCGGCAGCGGCACATGACCGTGCGTGTCCATCAGCGCGTAGGCGTCAGCTGGCTGGCCTTGCTGGGTAAGCGCAAAGCGGAACAACGCGCCCTGCTCATCAGGCCAGCGGCCCAGCAGGGTGGCCTCGAACCCACCCTGGGCGCTGCCACCCACCATGTGCAGCGTGCCGCCCACAGGCGGTTTTTTGCTCACCTTGATGTGGGCAACGACTTCACTAGCTACGTTATTGATAGCACCCATAACCCGCTCGATCAGCAACTCCACCTTGCCGCCGGTGGATTTCTCGCCAAACAGCCGGGCCTTGACCACCTTGGTGTCGTTGAACACGAGCAAGTCGCCCGCTTGCAGCAAACCGGGCAAGTCGCGGAACACGCGGTCGGTCAAAGCTGGGCTGCGTGCATCAAGCAGGCGTGAGGCGGTGCGCTCCTTGGCTGGATGCTGGGCAATGAGTTCTGGGGGCAGAGCGAAATCGAAATCGCTCAGGGTGAAGCGGTGTGCAGAAGTGTTCATGCAGGCACAATTGTCCCATGCCCAAGGCCACCCCTTCCGCCAAGCCAGCGCCCGCCTCACAAGAAGCGGGCAAGTCGGCTGCGCAAAAGGCGTTGGAGAAATTGGGCCTCAAGCGCGACATCGATTTCGCGCTGCACCTGCCGCTGCGCTACGAGGATGAAACGCGCATCGTCAAACTCGCCGATGCCCGCAGTGGTGACACCGTGCAGCTCGAAGGCACCATCACCCGCTGCGAAGTGCAGTTTCGCGGACGGCGGCAATTGCTTGCGGTGCTCGACGACGGCACCGAAACCGTCTCGCTGCGCTTTCTCAATTTCTATCCCTCGCACCAGAAGGCACTGGCAGAAGGCAACCGCGTGCGCGTGCGCGGCGAGTTGCAGGGCGGCATGTTTGGCTGGAGCATGGTGCACCCCAGTTTCAAGAATGCCGAATCGGCGCTGCCCACGGCCCTCACGCCCGTGTATTCCACGGTGGCGCAACTGCCGCAGGCCTACCTGCGCAAAGCGGTGGTGTCGGGGCTGGAGCGGGCCCGCACCCGTGGGCAACTGGCCGAAACCCTGCCCGAGACCCACACCTTGCCCGCGCAACTGCGCCAACCCTGGCCCGCATGGCCCTTGGCACAAGCCCTGGCGTTTTTGCACCACCCCGCGCCCGATGTCTCGCTGGTCGCCCTCGAAGACCGCAGCCACCCTGCGTGGCAGCGCCTCAAGGCCGAGGAGTTGCTGGCGCAGCAAATCTCGCAATTGGAGGCCAAGCGCGAGCGCGATGCGCGTCACTCGCCTGCATTGCCGATCAGCAAGCCCGCAACTTCTGCTCCAGCAGGCTCAGCCCACACCCTGCCACGCAGCAGCATCGCGCAGGCCCTGCGCACTGTGCTGCCTTTTGAACTCACCCGCGCCCAGCAACGCGTGGTGAACGAAATCAGCACAGACCTCACGCGCACCACGCCCATGCACCGCCTGCTGCAAGGCGATGTGGGCAGCGGCAAGACGGTGGTGGCCGCTCTCGCTGCCGCGCAGTGCATGGACGCTGGCTTCCAGTGCGCCCTGATGGCCCCTACGGAAATTCTGGCCGAGCAGCACTTTCGCAAACTCACCGAATGGCTCTCGCCCATCCTCGCCGAGCGTGGCCTCGCCGTGGCCTGGCTCACCGGCAGCCAGCGCAAGAAGGCCCGCGAGGAAGCGCTGACCCTCATCGAAAGCGGGCAGGCAGCGCTCATCGTGGGCACGCACGCCGTGATTCAGGAGCAGGTTAAGTTCCAACGGCTTGCGCTGGCCGTCATCGACGAGCAGCACCGCTTTGGCGTGGCGCAGCGCCTGGCCCTGCGCGAGAAGATGAACGATTCAGGCGACGAGCCGCATCTGCTGATGATGAGCGCCACGCCCATTCCGCGCACGCTCGCCATGAGCTACTACGCCGACCTCGATGTCTCCACCCTCGACGAGCTGCCGCCGGGGCGCACGCCCATCGTCACCAAGGTCATCAGCGAGCAGCGGCGCGAAGAGGTGATTGAGCGCATCCGCGAACAGGTGGCGCGTGGGCGGCAAGTGTATTGGGTCTGCCCACTCATCGAAGAGAGCGAGAAGATCGACCTCATCAACGCCACGCAAACCCATGCTGATTTGGCCACAGCTCTGTCGGGCGCTCACATGGCCGACGGCAAAGCCGTCGAGGTCGGCCTGCTGCACTCACGCATGAAGAGCGCCGACAAGAAGGCCGTGATGGATGCCTTCAGCGCTGGGCACACGGGTGTGTTGGTGAGCACCACCGTCATCGAGGTGGGCGTAGACGTGCCCAACGCCACGCTCATGGTGATTGAGCATGCCGAACGATTCGGACTCAGCCAGTTGCACCAGTTGCGTGGCCGCGTGGGGCGTGGCGCGGAAGCCTCGGCCTGCGTGCTGCTCTACGCCACGGGCGAATCGGGCCGGTTGAGCGAAACGGCCCGAGCTCGTCTCAAGGCCATGAGCGAAACCACCGACGGCTTCGAGATTGCCCGGCGCGACCTCGACATCCGCGGCCCCGGCGAATTTCTGGGCGAGCGCCAATCGGGCACCCAGTTGCTGCGCTTTGCCGACCTCGCCACCGACATCCACTGGCTCGAATGGGCCCGCGCCCTCGCGCCGCTGATGCTCGACCAGTATCCGCACCTGGCACAGGCCCATGTGCAGCGCTGGCTGGGCAGCCGGGCAGGATTCCTGATGGCTTGATGCCTCCCGGTTTTTGTTGACAATGCAGCCATGACCCTCACCGAACTCAAATACATCGTCGCCCTCGCGCGTGAGCGGCACTTTGGCAACGCTGCTGCGGCCTGCCATGTCTCGCAGCCTTCGCTGTCGCTGGCGATCAAGAAGCTGGAAGAAGAACTGGACGTGAAACTCTTCGAGCGCAAGGCCAACGAGATCAATGTGACGCCGCTGGGTGAAGAGATCGTGCGCCAGGCCCAGCATGTGCTGGAGCAGGCCCGCAGCATCCGCGACATTGCCAAGCGCGGCAAAGACCCGCTGGCGGGCGAGTTGAAGCTGGGCGTGATCTACACGATTGCGCCCTATCTGTTGCCCCAACTCGTGCGCGAGATCGTCCAGCGCACGCCGCAAATGCCGCTGCTGCTCAATGAGAATTTCACCGTCAAGCTGCTGGAGCAATTGCGCAATGGCGAAATCGACTGCGCCATCTTGGCCGAGCCTTTCCCCGACACCGGGCTGGCCGTGGCCCCGCTGTACGACGAGCCCTTTGTGGCCGCGATTCCCGCCGCGCATCCGCTTGCTGCACAAGACGCAGTTCGCGCCGAAGACCTGAAGAACGAGACCATGCTGCTCCTGGGCAACGGTCACTGCTTTCGCGACCACGTGCTGGAGGTGTGCCCGGAGTTCGCGCGTTTTTCGAGCAACGCCGAAGGTATCCGCAAGAGCTTTGAAGGTTCGTCACTGGAGACAATCAAGCACATGGTGATGGCCGGCATGGGCATCACGCTGGTGCCCATGCTGGGAGTGCCCGAGGGTGCGCTGGCCGCGCCTGAAACCAAGAGTGGCAAGGCGGGCAAATCAGCCAAGGCCAGCAAAGCTGCTGCCAAAGCCCTTGCCACGACCAAAGCCAGTTCCGCTACAAAAAGCCTGGCAAGTCCTGACGGGCTGCGCTATCTGCTGGTGAAAGACGATCAAGGCTTGGCACCCACCCGGCGCATCGTGCTGGTGTGGCGGCGCAGCTTCACCCGCTACGAGGCGATTGCCGCCCTGCGCAACGCCATCTATGCCTGCGATCTCAAGGGTGTGAAACGGCTCACGGTCTGAGTGCCACGGCGCATTCAGACGTTGAAGCCGCGCTCGAGCGTGGCAATGACTTCCTCGGCAAACTGGCTGTAGCTCATGGGGCCACCTGGGCGCAGCCAGGTGAAAGTCCAGTTCAACATGCCAAAGACCATCATGGTGAGTGCCGCGTCGTTGTGCTCGGTAAAGCGCTGCGGGTAGGCGCGGCGCAGAAAACGTGAGGTGGCACTCACCACATCGCGCTGCCGGTTGAGGATCAGCTCACGCTGCTCGTTGCCCAGAAACGGCGTGTCGTTGAGCAGGGCCTTGTGGCGTGTGGCCGAGTGCTCATATTCGGTGAGGAAGTTGCGGATCAGTTCATGCACGGCAGCCCGGTCGTCCAGCCCCTTGCGTTGGGCTGCTGCCTCGGTTTGGGCAATCAGCAGCAGCAGGCGCTGGGTGTAGCGGTCCAGCAGGTCGAACAGCAACGCCTCCTTGCTCTCGTAGTAGTGGTAGAGCTTGGCCTTGCTCGCGCCCAGCGTGCGGGCGATGTCGGTCATGCTGGTGGCGGGGTAGGTGGTTTGCGCAAAGCAGGCCGCAGCGGTGTCCAGAATCTGGTCACGCTGGAGCTGGTGGTTGGCGGCAATCGGTCGGGCCATGCGGCGTATTATCCGGCGCATGAGCCCCTCGCCCTCAAACACCAGCGCCAAGGATGAATTTGCCCGCTACTGCTGCGAGCTGCTGGGGGCCAGCCACCCGGCGCTGGCGGGCTGCAAGGCGCGGCGCATGTTTGGCGGCTGGGGCATCAGCGCGGATGGGCTGACCTTTGCCATCATCGCGTTCGACCAGCTCTACCTCAAGGCCGACGGGCAAACGCAAGCGCGGTTTGTTGCCGCAGGCTGCGCACCCTTCGAGTACGAAGCCCGTGGCAAGACCCTGCAATTGCGCTACTACGTCGCCCCGCCCGATGCCATGGAGTCGGCGGCTTTTATGCGTGACTGGGCGGGCATGGCTTTTGAGGCGGCCTTGCGTGCGGCCAACAGCAAGCCGGCGAAGAAGTCCGCCGCGAAGCCGCCCAAGCCTGTCAACCCGAAGGCAGCGAAACCCGCTTCACGGCCAAAATCCAAGGACGCACCCTCACGTCCGGCATCAGCCAAAACCGGCAAGGCTTCAAAGCGCCAATGAGCGGCGCTGCGCCCGCAGCACTCCACCACCACGCGCCCGGCAGCCAGCGTCACGTCTTGCCCACGGCCCACGAAATGGTCGCCCGGAGTCAAGCCGCCCGACACGCCATCTTGCGTCACCCACAAACGCCCCTCGCTCACCCGCAGGCGCACCGGCTCGCGCAGGCGCAGGCTCAGCGTCTGCCCCGCATTGATGCGCCACGGCGCTGAAATCCATGCGTTTTTCGCACGAATGGCAGCTTCCGGCATGAATGCACTCTTGCGCAGCGGGATCAGGTTGAGCTGGGACATGGGTTGGGCCTTTCAAGACATGTTTGCGTGTTCTCATTGAGTTGGAAGCCTCATGTTCATGCAAGACACCTCTTGCGTCCAATGAAACTCTGGCAGTACATTCATGCGTCAACCGCATGAATCAATTTCAAGCATCCGGAGGCCATTGATGCAGCATTCACAAACCGTCTTGCGCACCCGCCCGATTGGCGCCGGGCATCTGCGGGCCTTCGAGGCCGTGTCGCGCCACCTCAACTTTCGCGCTGCGAGCGAAGAGCTGGCACTCACCCAAAGCGCGGTGAGCCGCCAGATTCAGGCGTTGGAGGACGAGGTGGGCGTGCCCCTCTTTCACCGCCACACCCGAGCGGTGGAGTTGTCGGAAGCGGGCTCGCAACTGCTGCGCGCCGTGGCCCCTGGCCTGCAACGCATCGACGGCGCAGTGCGGCAGATTCGCGCCAGCACCGGGCGCAAGCAGGTGGCGCTCACCACCTTTGCCTCGTTCGCCTCGATGTGGCTGATCCCACGCATGGAGGCCTTTCAGCGCGACCACGCCGACATCGACATCCGCATCGAAGCCAGCGACGTGGCAGTTGACCTCGATGTGTCCGACCTCGACGTGGCCCTGCGCTACGGCCCCGCCTCCAACATGCCCGCCAACGCCGTGCGCTTGTTCGGCGAACAGCTCACGCCCGTGGCCAGCCCCTGGCTGCTCAAAAGCGAGCAATCCATCAACCGCGTGGAAGACCTCGCCCGCTTCACCCTCATCGAAGCGGGCGACGCGCACTACACCCACCTCGAATGGCTCACCTGGCGGCACTGGCTCGACGAACAGGGCCAACCCAAGCTGCAACCCAAGCGCTGGCTCACCTTCAACTACGCCTACCAAATGGTGCAAGCCGCGCTCACCGGCCAAGGCGTGGTGCTGGGGCGCACGCCGCTGATTGCCGAGCATCTGGCCAGCGGCGAATTGGTCGAACCGCTCAAGCACTTGAACAATGGCCAGGGCAGCCGCATCGACTCGCCCCACGCCTACTGGCTCATCGTCGGCCCGCGCGCCGCAGGCCGCCCCGAAATTGCGGCATTTACCGACTGGCTGCGAGATCAGGCCCGCATCACCCGCGAGGGCATGGGCGAAGTGGCCGACAACGCCGGGCCAACCGAGTCCGATTGAGACATCCTGCGTGTAGCATTGCCCCATGACCCGACCCAGCAACTCACTCTTCATTGGCCTCATGTCCGGCACATCGCTCGATGGGGTGGATGGTGTGCTGGTGGATTTCTCAGACACTCGCATTCGCGTGCTGGCCCATGCCTCGCTGCCGTTTGAAGCCGAGCTCAAAACCGAGCTGCTCGCACTCAACACCGCTGGCGACAATGAGCTGCACCGCTGCGCGCTGGCGGGCAATGCGCTGGCCCATTTGTATGCGCAGGTGGTGCAAAAACTGCTCGCGCAAAGCGGCACCGCGCCACAGCAAGTGCGGGCCATCGGGGCGCATGGGCAGACCGTACGTCACCGGCCCGAGCTGGGCTACACCGCACAGTTGCTCAATGGCGCGCTGCTGGCCGAGCTGACCGGCGTGGATGTGGCGTGCGATTTGCGCAGCCGCGACGTAGCCGCTGGCGGGCAAGGCGCGCCGCTGGTGCCCGCGTTTCACCAAGCCGTGTTTGGTCGCGAGGGCGATCCGGTGGTGGTGCTCAATGTGGGCGGCATCAGCAATGCGAGCGTGCTGCACGGCGATGGCCGCGTGGGCGGTTTTGACTGCGGCCCCGGCAACGTGCTGCTGGATCTCTGGTGCCAGCACCACACAGGCCAGGCGTTTGATGCGGGCGGGGCGTGGGCCGCCACCGGCCACGTCATTCCCTCACTGCTGGAGAGCCTGCTTGTCGAGCCCTGGCTGGCACTGCCCGCGCCCAAGAGCACGGGGCGTGACCTGTTTCATGCGGACTGGTTGGCACGTCTCCTCACCTCGCACGCCAACGCCCTCCCGCAAGATGTGCAACGTACGCTGCTTGCCTTCACCGCACGCTGTTGTGCGGACATGGTGGAGCGCTATATAAAAAATAGCAAATCGAACAGCCCCGCCGAATGGCTGGTGTGCGGCGGGGGCGCTTTCAACCTCGCGTTGATGGCCGAGCTTCAAGCCCTGCTCTCCTGCCCGGTGCGCAGCACCGATGCACGCGGTCTGCCCGTGATGCAGGTGGAAGCCGCCGCTTTTGCTTGGCTGGCCCACGCGCATGTGAACCGCCAGAGTGGCAACTTGAGTGCCGTCACCGGTGCACGCGGCCCGCGCGTGCTGGGCTGCCTGTACCCGGCCTGAAGCGATCACGGCCATGAAGACTTATCTCGTCGGTGGTGCAGTGCGCGATGCGCTGCTGGGCCTTGCAGGCAGTGACCGCGACTACGTGGTGGTGGGCAGTACGCCGCAGGAAATGCTGGCGCTGGGCTTCACCCCCGTGGGCAAAGACTTCCCGGTGTTTTTGCACCCGCAAACGAAGTGCGAATACGCGCTGGCCCGCACCGAGCGCAAGAGCGGCAAGGGCTACAAGGGCTTTGAGGTCTATGCCTCACCCGAAGTCACGCTCGAAGAAGACCTGCTGCGGCGCGACCTCACCATCAACGCCATTGCCCTGCCACTTGAGATGGCCGCGCACCTACCCACCGGAACACGGGGCGAGGAGTCGATCCCTCTTCGCGATGCAGCACCCGGCTTCATTGCCCATTGCATCGACCCATACGGCGGCATCGCAGACCTGCAAGCCAAAGTGCTGCGCCACGTGAGCCCCGCCTTTGCCGAAGACCCGCTGCGCATTTTGCGCGTGGCACGCTTTGCGGCACGCCTCCCGACATTCACCATTGCTCCTGAAACAATAGCGTTGATGCAAGACATGGTGGATGCAGGTGAAGTGCAACACCTGGTGGCCGAGCGCGTCTGGCAAGAAATCTCGCGCGGGCTGATGACCGCAAAGCCCTCGCGCATGTTCGAAGCGCTGCGCGAGTGCGGCGCGTTGCGCATCATCCTGCCGGAACTCGATCGCCTCTGGGGCGTGCCGCAGCGCCCCGACTACCATCCCGAGGTGGACACGGGTGTGCACGCCATGATGGTGCTCGACATGGCCGCGCGCTTGAACGCGCCACTCACCGTGCGCTACGCCTGCCTGTGCCACGACTTCGGCAAGGGCACCACGCCCGCCGATGTGCTACCGCGCCACATTGGTCACGAAGAGCGCAGCGCACGCCTTGCCAAAGCGCTGGCCGAGCGCTGGCGTGTGCCGGTCGATTGCAAGGAGCTGGCTGACGTGGTGGCGCGTGAACACGGCAACATCCACCGCAGCGCCGACTTGAACGCTGCCGCCATCGTGCGATTGCTGGAGCGCTGCGATGCCTACCGCCGCCCAGAACGCTTTGCCGAAGTGCTGATCGCCTGCGAGGCCGATGCGCGGGGTCGCACCGGCTTTGAAGACAGCGCCTACCCGCAGCGCACGCGATTGCTGTCGGCCCTGCAAGCCTCGTTGCACGCGCACAAAGGGCTGGACTTCAGCACCATCCCGGAAGACAAGCACAAGGGCGAACGCATCGCCACACTCATCCGCCACGCACGCGAGAACACCGTGGCGAGCGTGCTGTGATCCGTCGCATACGGGTCAAATGATCTTGCCGATCAGCGTGACCAGAAAGCTCAGCACCAGCGTGGTGGTGATGGGCACGTAGATCACGCGCTTGTTGATCTGGATTTTCAAGTCGCCGGGCAGGCGACCCAGACCATACTTTTGCAGCCAGGGCACGGCCCAGTTGAAGACAATCAACGCAATCACCATCACCAGTAGCCAACGCATGTGTGTTTTCCTCAGAGGGTGTGGGTGCGGTCGCCGCTGGCAAAACCCAGCGCCTGGTCGTAGCCGCTCACCGAGCCTGCGGCCACCCAGCCCACCACCTTGAACAGCTCGCCCATCTCGTGCTCCAGCATGAGCTTGACGGCCAGCGCTTTTTCCTGATGCGAAAGGTGCTCCATTTTTTGTAGCGCACCACAGTTCATCAAGAAGCGCCCCTGCGTGGTGTAGCCCAGCACCTGTGCGCCCGCCTCCTGCGCAGCCAGCGCAATACCGGTGAAGTTGACGTGCGCCGTGATGTCCTTGCGGCCCACTTCGGCCAGCGGGTCGGGGTCGGCCATGTGCGCCTTGTGGCACATCACCGTGCCCATGTGGCGCTGTGGGTGGTAGTACTCGCTCTCGGGAAAACCGTAGTCGATGAAAAACGCCGCGCCACGCTCGTGCCTTGCGGCCAGCGTGCGCACAAAAGCCTCAGCCTGCGGATGGATTTCGGTCAGGTAGTCGTGGGCACCCTCCACCTCGAAAGGTGGCTTCTCTGAGGTGAGACGGTCCTGCCAGTCAAAACCCTCTTCAGCACAGACCACACCGCGCTCGTGCCAATGGCCACCCGTGCGCTGGAGCAGCTTCACCGGCATGGCATCAAGCACCTCGTTGCCGATGAGCACACCGTTGAGCACATCGGGCAATTGCTCGTGCCACTGCACCCGCGAGGCCAGCTCGCCCAGCGTCTGCTGCTGCCGCTCCTTCAACGTGCCCGACACATCGACGATGTGATACACCACACCGGGCATGTCCAGCTCCTGCACCAGATGCTTCAAAATTTGGTGCGCCCATTGGCCCGTGCCAGCGCCGAACTCCCACACCTCGCGGGTGCCAGTGGCACGCAGCGCCTCGGCGATCTGCACCGCCATGCATTCGCCAAACAGCGGCGACATCTCGGGCGCGGTCACGAAGTCGCTGCCCTGCTTGGGCATGCGGCCCAGTTTGGGCAGGTCGCCCGAGTAGTAGCCCAGCCCCGGCGTATAGAGCGCCAGATGCATGAATTCGTCAAAGGGCAACCAGCCACCGGCCGCAGCAATGCGCTGGCGAATGTGGTGCTCGAGAGCGGAGGCAGAAGCTACACTGGTGGCTGTCATGACCGCATTGTCCCCGAACTCCCCCGTCGTCCTCGTCACCGGGGCCGCCAAACGCCTCGGACGCGAGATCGCGCTCACCCTCGCCCGTGCGGGCTGGCGCGTCGCCGTGCATTACCACCGATCCGAATCCGAGGCCCGAGCCACCGCCGCCGAATGCGCCACCCACACCAGCGCCCACGCCTTCGGCGCGGACTTGTCCGACCCCACCGCCGTGCGTGGCTTGCTGGGGCAAGTGCTGCAACACTTCGGCCAGTGCGATGCCGTCGTCAACAACGCCAGCCTCTTCGAGCTGGACACTGGCGCAAGCTTCGAAGCCGAACATTTGGCCCGGCACATCACCACCAACACCACTGCCCCGGTGCTGCTCGCACAAGCGCTGCACCGGCACGCGCAAGAGCGCCAAGGCAGGGGCTGTGTGGTCAACCTGCTCGATCAGAAACTCTGGAATCCCAACCCCGATTTTTTCAGCTACACGCTCTCGAAGGCGGCGCTCGAATCGGCCAACACCCTGATGGCCCAAGCCTTCGCGCCTGCGCTGCGCGTGGTGGGCGTGGCCCCTGGCCTCACCCTCACCAGCAACCACCTCAGCGACGAAGAGTTTCAGCGACTGCACCAGCTCTCGCCGCTGGGACGCAGCTCCACCGCGCAAGACGTGGCCAGCACCGTCCTCTTTGCACTGACCAATGCCTCCATCACCGGCACCACGCTGCTCGTCGATGGCGGGCAGCACCTCATGCGCTTTGAGCGCGACTTCTCCCTCATGGGCTCCGGCGCGGGCCACCAGAAAGGCACCGCATGAGCTACACCAAAGGCACGCAGATTCTCACGCTCACCGGCCTGCGCTTCACTGCCAACCTCGGCATCCTCGACCACGAGAAATCCAAGCCCCAGCCCATCCAGGTGGACGCTGAACTCAACCTCGGCAGCCAGCCCCTGATGCCACACGACGATGACATCAAGCACGTGCTCGACTACCGCAAAGTGCGCCAGATCATCATCGACGAATGCAACGAGCGCCACGTCAACCTGCTCGAAACCC
>JBJOKU010000004.1:0-14260 GCA_046045925.1 Pseudomonadota bacterium | reverse complement strand
CGAGGTTGAGCTCACCAAGAGCAACATCCTGCTCGTCGGCCCGACTGGTTCTGGCAAGACGTTGCTGGCCCAGACACTGGCCCGCATGCTCAATGTGCCCTTTGTCATGGCTGATGCGACTACCCTGACTGAAGCCGGTTACGTGGGTGAGGATGTTGAGAACATCATTTCGAAGTTGCTCCAAAACTGCAACTATGACGTTGAGCGTGCTCAGCGCGGTATCGTTTACATCGACGAAATCGACAAGATTTCCCGCAAGTCAGACAACCCTTCCATTACCCGCGATGTCTCGGGCGAGGGTGTGCAACAGGCGCTGCTCAAGTTGATCGAAGGCACCATGGCCAGTGTGCCGCCTCAAGGTGGGCGCAAACATCCCAATCAAGACTTTCTGCAAATCGATACCACGAATATTTTGTTCATTTGCGGTGGCGCATTCGCGGGTCTTGAAAAGGTGGTCGAGCAACGTACTGAGGCTTCAGGCATGGGTTTTGCGGCCAGCGTACGAAGCAAGAAAAACCGCAGTTTGACCGAGTTGTTCAGGGATGTGGAGCCGGAAGACTTGATCAAGTTCGGTTTGATCCCCGAACTGGTGGGGCGTTTGCCGGTAGTGGCCTGCCTTGCCGAGCTGAGTGAGGATGCCCTCATCCAAATCCTTACCGAGCCCAAAAATGCGCTGGTCAAGCAGTACAGCAAACTGCTGGGCATGGAAGATGTGCTGCTTGAAGTCCGCCCTGCTGCCTTGCGTTCCATTTCCCGCAAAGCGCTGCAGCGCAAGACGGGCGCACGTGGTCTGCGCTCCATTCTGGAAACAGCGTTAATTGACACCATGTTTGAATTGCCCCACATGACGAATGTGGAAAAGGTGGTTCTCGATGAGTCCACCATCGAGGAGGGTAAACCTCCATTGCTGGTCTACCGGGAAGCTGCCCGAAAAGCATAAGGGGCAGCTTGAAAATGGCAGCGCGTGCCCCACTTGAAACAGACCGAACGAAAGCCCAATATGTCTGCCAACCAAATCCTCGAATCCTCTCCCATTGATTTGCCCCTGCTTCCGTTGAGGGATGTGGTGGTTTTTCCCCATATGGTGATCCCGCTATTTGTGGGGCGGCCCAAGAGCATCAAGGCTCTCGAAGCCGCTATGGAGTCCGAGCGGCGAATCATGCTTGCTGCGCAGAAAACAGCAGCCAAAGATGAGCCCACTGCGGAGGATATGTTTGATGTGGGCTGTGTCGCCACGATTTTGCAGATGCTCAAGCTCCCTGATGGCACTGTGAAAGTGCTGGTGGAGGGGCAACAGCGAGCCCGGCTCAATCTGGTGCAGGAGGGGCCCACACATTTCACGGCGAGCGTGACACCGTTACAACCCGCAGAAAAGCAGCCTTCAGGCGGCAATGAGCTGGAGGCGTTGCGTCGTGCCTTGATGCAGCAGTTTGACCAGTACGTCAAACTCAACAAGAAAATTCCGACCGAAATTCTGACCAGCATTTCCAGCATTGATGATGCCGGTCGCTTGGCAGATACCATTGCTGCGCACCTGCCCCTGAAACTGGAAAACAAGCAGCAGGTTCTCGAGCTCAATGAGGTTTTGCAACGCCTTGAAAACCTTTTCGGCCAACTCGAACGAGAAGTTGAAATTCTCAATGTCGACAAGAAGATCCGTGGTCGTGTGAAACGCCAGATTGAAAAAAACCAACGCGACTTTTACCTCAACGAGCAGGTCAAGGCCATCCAGAAAGAACTGGGCGAAGGTGACGAGGGTGCAGACATCGAGGAGATCGAGAAAAAGATCAAACTCGCCAAGATGCCGCAGGATGCCCGCAAGAAGGCCGAGGCCGAACTCAAGAAGCTCAAGCTCATGTCGCCCATGTCGGCCGAGGCTTCCGTGGTGCGCAATTACCTTGATGTGCTGACGGGCCTTCCCTGGAGCAAAAAAACCAAGATCAAGCATGATTTGGGCAACGCTGAAGGGGTGCTCAATGAGGATCACTTTGGCCTGGAAAAAGTCAAAGACCGCATCCTTGAATATCTTGCTGTTCAACAGCGCGTGGACAAGGTCAAGGCTCCCATCCTCTGTCTGGTAGGGCCTCCCGGCGTTGGCAAAACTTCACTCGGGCAGTCGATTGCCAAAGCCACGGGGCGCAAGTATGTGCGCATGGCACTGGGCGGCATGCGCGACGAAGCTGAAATTCGCGGTCACCGTCGCACTTACATCGGCGCCATGCCCGGCAAGGTGCTGCAAAGCCTCACCAAGGTGAAGACGCGCAATCCCTTGTTCCTGCTCGACGAAATCGACAAACTCGGTTCTGACTTCCGTGGTGATCCATCCAGCGCACTGCTGGAGGTGCTTGATCCCGAGCAAAATCACACCTTCTCGGATCACTATGTTGAGGTTGATTTCGACTTGAGCGATGTCATGTTTGTGGCAACCTCCAATTCGATGAACATTCCGCCTGCGCTGCTGGACCGCATGGAAGTGATTCGCCTTTCGGGCTACACCGAAGACGAAAAAACCAACATCGCCATGCGTTACCTGCTGCCCAAGCAGATCACCAACAACGGCGTGAAAGACGGCGAGTTGATGGTGGATGAAGCCGCTGTGCGCGACGTGGTGCGCTACTACACCCGTGAAGCTGGCGTGCGTTCGCTTGAGCGCGAACTGTCCAAGATTTGTCGCAAAGTCATCAAGGGCTTGCAGCTCAAGAAGATGGCGGCACCCGTCAAGGTGGATGCAGACAATCTGCACGAGTTCCTGGGTGTGCGCAAATACACCTATGGCCGTGCAGATGTCAAAAATCAGGTCGGCCAAGTCGTTGGTCTGGCCTGGACGGAAGTGGGGGGCGATCTGCTCACCATTGAAGTGGCCACCATGCCCGGCAAAGGGGTGATCACTCGCACAGGCTCTCTGGGTGATGTGATGAAAGAGTCGGTTGAAGCGGCTCGCACAGTGGTGCGCTCGCGCTCACGCGTGCTGGGCATTACCGATGAACTGTTCGAGAAAAAGGACATTCACATTCACGTGCCCGACGGTGCGACGCCGAAGGACGGCCCGAGTGCAGGTGCCGCCATGACCACGGCCATCGTGTCTGCACTCACGGGCATTCCCGTGCGCTGCGATGTGGCCATGACGGGTGAAATCACTTTGCGGGGTGAAGTCACTGCGATTGGCGGACTGAAGGAGAAGCTGCTGGCGGCTTTGCGTGGGGGCATCAAGACGGTGCTCATTCCAGAAGAGAACGTCAAGGACTTGCAGGAAATTCCGGACAACGTGAAAACAGGGCTCGAAATCATTGCGGTGAAATGGATCGATCAAGTACTGCAAGTGGCGCTTGAGCGTTTGCCTGTTCCGCTCGCTGCGGATGATGCGAATGCGGCATCTCCAGCGGCGGCAACGACTGAGAAAAAAGTTTCAGAGACAGCCATAAAACACTGAAAAAGTGATGCTATAATTTCGGTCTCACGCGGGAATAGCTCAGTTGGTAGAGCGCAACCTTGCCAAGGTTGAGGTCGCGAGTTCGAGCCTCGTTTCCCGCTCCATATACATGGCCCCTGATCACAGGGGCCGTTCCTAAAAGGGAAGCCCAGGCTTCCCTTTTTTGTCGGAACACATGGCGCGATAGCAAAGCGGTTATGCACCGGATTGCAAATCCGTGTAGGTCGGTTCGACTCCGGCTCGCGCCTCCACAGACAACCCCGCTTCCGTTTGGATCCGGGGTTTTTTGTTGAAATGCGGAGACAATCCGCTGTCTTGCCCGGATGGTGAAATTGGTAGACACAGCGGACTTAAAATCCGCCGCTTTCCTGAAAAGGGGCGTACCGGTTCGACCCCGGTTCCGGGCACCAGCTCTGGCGTGCAGGCTGGCTTGGTCGTACACTGAAGCTAATCATGAATCATCCCTTTGAAATCCACGTCCACGGCGAAGTCCTGCTCAAGCCAGAAGTGAGCTACAAGCAGTTGCAAGAGGCGTTGCGGCCTTTGTGGTCGTATACGGGCGCACGCAACCTTGAGGCTGCTGCTTCAAGCCACTATCCTGAAGAGCCGGGCATTTTGTTTGATGCCCCCGAGCGCAAGCTGCGCATGTGCTGGACGGTAACCGGTGACATGGATTTCAGGCATCACCTTGACGAGATGTGCATGGGGCTCAACGAGCTGGCCGATGCAGCAGCCCCCATCGAAATCAGTTTCTATGATGCCGAATATGACGAAATGGAAGAAGACAGCGAGGAGGAGCCAGCAGACTCACGGGACGATTTCGTGATGCTTTTTGTAGGGCCCGATCCCCAGTCTATCCTCGCTGCGCAGCGCGACATGCTCATCAATGATGTGGTGCATGTCATGGAGCGCCATTTCGACGCTGCCGAACTTGAGCCTGTTGTCAGAGCCATTGATGGCCTGTTTGAGCAGCGGTTCAATGCCATGGTCAATTCGCTGGACATCAGTCGCATCATCCGCGGGCCTGGCGGTAGTGCGGGTCACGGCGGACACGGCTCAGGCCGGAAACCGCGTCATCTGCACTGACCAATTCTTTTTATTGGCTGGAGTTCGCGGGCTGCTCGCCCGCGTTTGATTTGCGGGCTTGTGAGATGGCGTGTCCAAGTTCGATCACCGCCATGGCGTAGTAAGCACTCCAGTTGTAGCGGGTGATGACAAAGAAATTCTGTGTGCCTGCAAAGTATGTGGGAGCATTTTCTCCGTTGTGCAACTCGACCACAGACAGCTTGCCTGCAAATGTGCGGCCATCTGCCTCGAGTTTGACCTGCCGTTGCTCAAGCTCCATGGCTGCAAATGTCGGCACGATGTCTGGTGCGAGGACGTATTGTCTGTTTTCAAGGACAAGTGCATCGTCGAATTGGATGTGGAAATGGGTGGGCATGTCTTTTACCCAGCCGTGTTGCACGAAGTAATTGGCCACAGAGCCGATCACGTCGGCTTCGCTCGTGAATAAATCGCGTTTGCCGTCTGCATCAAAATCGACAGCGAAGCGCTGCCAGCTGGATGGCATGAACTGCGGCCAGCCCATTGCACCTGCGTAGCTGGTGCGAAGCGTTCTGGGGTTGATTTCGCGGTTGTGAGCCATGGCCATGAGATGACCGAGCTCCTGGCGGAAGTAGGCTTGCCGTTGTGCGGCCTTGGGGTGTGCTGCGGGAAAGTCCAATGCGAGGGTGGTGAGTGCATCCAGCGAGAGGAACCTGCCCGTGTCCTGGCCGAAGATGGTTTCGACCCCCACGATGCCAACCACCAGCCATGCAGGAACACCGTATTGTTGCTGCGCCTTGTTGAGCCAGGCTTCATTGGTGTTCCAGAATTTCACGCCGCTCCTGATCCGGACCTCGTCAATGAACCTGCCTTTGTAGACGGCCCAATTCTTGACGAAGCCTGCTTTGGGGGGTGAGACGAATTGGATGACCTTGCGGTTTTTCTTCGCCAGGGCCAGTTGAGACTTCACCCAGGCTTTGTCAATATGGTGTGTGGTGGCGATTTCATCGGCGAGACTGTTGATGCGGGCATCATTTTTGTAGGACGGCCCGGAAGAATGCTCTACGGTGGTTTGGCTCCGGACTTTGGTTGACTTGGCCCTGCAGTCGGTGGTCACGACCAGCATCAGGCAGGCCATCGCCAGTGCCATCACGGGTGCGCCGCCCCATTGTGTGCGCACGTGCCAGTCAGGCCGAAGCGTTTGGCCAGGCAATTCGTGAAAAGGCATGTTGAAGTTGTGCGAGCGACTTGGCACTGGTCTTGTTGGCATAGCGGGCAGACTCATAACTGAGCAGCCATTGTGATCCGCTGTCGCCCTGTTTTCCCCAGCGTGATTGCATGAGATGTGCAATTTCCCTCGGGGTGTGGCTGGGCGTACACGCCAGGCCGAGTTTGCCCAACTTGTCACGAAACCGGTTGAGCAATGCCAGCCAGGGGTCGGTCTTGCGTTTGACCTGTCGCATGGCCAGCATGGCTACAAGACAGACTGCCAGGGTGAGCCCGCCCATCAATTGCACCAATTGCTCCCAACTGGGCGAAGAAATGCCCAGATTCTTCAAGAATTCGAACTGTCTTGCCTGCGAGTAGTTGACGACGTATTGATTCCAGCGTGTGTTGACTGCCTCCAGCCTTGAGCGCCAAACCACCAGCCACTGGGCCGGTGCGCCACCAAGCGCACCGGATAGAGCTGCCTCGATTGGGCCCGCCGGGGCTTGCAGTCGCTGCAATTGTTCGATCCGGGCTGGGGCAACCACGGAGGTGGGATCCACTCTGACCCAGCCCGAAGCTGAATCCCATACTTCAGCCCAGGCGTGGGCATCGCTTTGGCGAACTGTCCACTGGCCATCTACCGGATTGAGCTCGCCACCCTGATAGCCTGTAACGACGCGCGCCGGTACGCCCAATTCGCGCATGAGGATGACAAAGCTGGTGGCGATGTGCTCACAAAAACCCTGTTTGCGATCGAACCAGAATTCGTCGGCAGCATGCAGTCCTGACGTGCCGGGGTTCAGGGTATAGACATACCCGCCTGTGCGCAGATGATCTTGTATGAGGCTAATCAGTTCGCGGCTGGAAGCCAGGCTGTATTTCGGGTCGGATCGTATTTCGCGGGCCCACTGCCGGGTGCGCGGGTTGACCCCGGCGGGCAATTCTGTGGCCTGGTCAGGTCTGGCATGCTGCGAGGCATCAACATAGTGATATTGCTGGTAACTGCGCGCACGGTAGGTCAGGACATCGGTGACGGCCCTGTCAAGGGTCCATTGCATGTCGTGGCGCAGCACTGCTGCGGTTCCTGTTGGCAAGGATGGTTGGGTCGATCCGTCAAGCGCCAGCAGCCAGTTCTGCCTGTGCGGCTCCAGCGAAACCTCATAGTCCCATGCCGGGCTGGAGGTCGACACACCGAGGGCATTTTCTCTCGTGGACTCTGAGCGCGCTGCAAACCAGCGCTGGCCATCAAAGACCGTAAAGACAGGCCCGCGGAAATAAAGGTTCGAGCGCGTTGGCATCCCGGGTGGGCCAGTCCCGCTTTGTGCAGGGGGATGGGCCTGTAGCCATCGAACCCGCAATGCGATAGAGCTATCCTGCGCCAGTTGAGCGACCTTGCCGATCTGAAGTTGACCGGACAGACCCGTGCGAGCAGCGGCTTCGCCAGATTTGCCCCAAAGCGGAGGAAGCCGGGGAAATAGGACGAACAGGGCCAGCATGACTGGCGCACCCAGCAGACACAGTTTGGCCGATGTCCACGCAACGGATGCCAGAGGTGGTTTCCCAACGGGCCTGTGTGCCAGCACCAATGCCGTCATCCATCCCCAAGTGGCGATCAGCATGATGCCAGCCGAGAGCATGGTTTGCGCAAAAAAGAAATGGGTCAGGATGGTGAAAAAAGCCAGAAAGAACAGCACCCATGAGTCCCTCCTTCCTTTGATCTCCAGCGTCTTGAGCGTGAGCATCATGACAACGATGCTCACGCCGGCATCACGGTCCAGCAAGGTGCGATGGCTAAACCAGGCAACGAGAGCACAAGCCACCAAAAGCAGCCCCATGAGTGTGGCCCCGGGCGTGGGTTGGTGAAGCAGCACTTGCCGAACCTTGGCGGCTAGCAAAATGACGCACACCAAACTGGTTGCGGCAGGCAGGTTCGCCAGCAGGGGAGCCAGCGTCAGGACAATGACCCCCAGGGTAAACAGCGTGTCGCGCGTTTCCCTTGGCCATTGCGGCATGACGTTGCGCATGTTCAGCACAGCGCCAGTGCCTCCAGACAGCGGGCGCGGTGTTCCGCGCCGGATGAGGGTGGAATTTCAAGCGCACCCAGACGAAGCCCGTAGTCGAGTCCCATGGCATCTGCCTTGAGAATCCAGGCGCACAAGCGCTGCAAATCAGACTCGCGCGCACCCGTGAGGGCGTGTGCGATGTCGAGCCACAGGCTGCCTTGCTGTTGGGGGCCAGAGTCCTTGCTCACCAGAGCACCCGAGGGAGTTGTTTTCTTCCATGCAATCGATTTGAGGGTGTCTCCCCGGCGGTAAGGTCGCAGACCCTCATATTCTTCCCCGTGTCGTATGGCCTTGCGAGTGCTGTGCTGGCCAGATGCTGTCATGGTGATGGGCAATGCAGGGGGACGGGTTTCCGGGGCGGGGTAGACCAGCAGGCGCACATCGGGCTGCCACAGCGTCCATACCCGGAAAATGCCGAGTGGATAAAGGGTGTGCATTGACAACATGGGGGGGAGATGCACCCCCCTTTGTGCAGGAATGTGCGTGAGTACAACTCTTGTGCTGTCCTCGGGGGGCAAATCACTGGTGACTCCGTCCTCGGTGTCCGTGTGCACTGCATGCAGACTGACGGCGTAGCGCCACTGACGGCCAGGATTGTGGATATGCACTTCCAGCTGGGCGGCATGTCCTGCAAATGTGGCAACGGGAGTGCTGGCGCGAAGACGAAGACCCAGCATGTTGCGATGGCAAGTCCAGGCGCTGGCTGCGGCACACCCGGCGAGCAGAAAGGTCAGCACATAGCCCAGATTGAGCTGGTAATTGATGGAGGCAAGAAGCAGAACCAGCAGGGTCATGCCCAGCATCCATCCCGGTCTCGTTGGCAAGATATAGAGATTGCGCTGATGGAGTCTGACTTCGCTGCGGGGGGCGTGGCGTTGCATCCACCACTGAACGATCCGCCGGTTGACCTGCAACCAGGGCATGGCTGCGCCAGCGCCTGATTCAGGGGGGTGTCTCATGGCAGTGCAATGGTATCGAGCATGGCGCGCACCTGCCCTGTGATGCCCAGACGCGCATTGGACAGGGGCGTGACACGGTGTGAAACGACCTGCACCGCAATGCGTCGCAGGTCATCCGGAATCACATGCCTGCGCCCCTCCAGCCAGGCAACCGCCTTGGCCGCCTTGAGCCAGGCCAGGCCAGCCCTTGGGCTCAAACCATGCGCAAACCATTGGCCGCTGCGGCTGCCTTCGATCAGGCTCTGGAGGTAGTCGAGCAAGGCCGCAGAAACATGAACTGTGGAGACATGTTTCTGCACCTGAAGCAGTGAGCCGGGATTGAGCAGGGGCTCAAGAGCCTGGAGCATGTGACGACGGTCTTGTCCTTGGAGGATCTCTCGTTCTGCGGTGCGATCCGGGTAGCCCATGGAGATGCGCATCAGGAAGCGATCCATCTGGCTTTCGGGCAACATGAACGTGCCCGCCTGATCTTGCGGGTTTTGTGTGGCAATCACGAAAAATGGCGTGGGGAGTGCATGAGTGCGCCCATCTACCGTGACTTGCTTTTCCTCCATTGCCTCCAGCAAAGCGCTTTGTGCCTTTGGGCTGGCCCGGTTGATTTCGTCAGCCAGTAGCACTTGTGAAAAAACCGGCCCCGGGTGAAAAACAAATTGCTCGGTGCTGCGCTCATAGACACTCACACCCGTCAGGTCGCTGGGCATCAAGTCCGCGGTGAACTGTATGCGGGAGAAGTCAAGCCCGAACACGCGGGCCAGCGCATGGGCGAATGTGGTTTTTCCGACGCCAGGCACATCCTCAATCAGCAGATGGCCTCCAGCCAGCAGGCAGGCGACACCGTTATGCACCTGCTCGCGTTTGCCAACAATCAGGGCATTGAGTTGCGTCAACAGGGGGGTAAATACGGATTCTGGAGTCATGGGCAAGCGGGGAGTTTGGCGTACGATACAGCAAGATCGGAGTTCTTGATGGCAGGTACAGGTTATTTCACCCACGGCGATTGCCGCAAGCACGAAATGGGTGCCGGGCATCCAGAGTGCCCCCAGAGACTGGATGCGATTGAAGACCGTCTGCTGGTCAGTGGCTTGGACATGGCGCTCACCCGCGTGGATCCGCCCTTGGCCGCGCCGCACGATCTGGAGCTGGCGCACGACCGCATGCACATCGCAGCCTTGCGTGGCTTGGCCGATCAACTGGTGGACGATTTCAAGGCGGGTGGCCCAGAACATGCACAGCTTGATCCTGACACAGCCATGAACCTGCACACATGGCAGGCGGCATTGCGTTCAGCAGGCGCGGCGCTTGCCGCGACAGAGGCGGTGCTCAATGGCGAACTGGATAACGCCTTCTGCGCTGTCCGCCCCCCGGGGCATCACGCCGGCCATGCCAGGGCCATGGGATTTTGCTTTTTCAATAATGTGGCGCTGGCCGCCCGGTTTGCCGTTGAGCGGTACGGACTCACACGTGTCGCCGTGGTGGACTTCGATGTTCACCATGGCAATGGCACGGAAGACATCCTGAGTGGAGATGCACGATTCTTGATGACGGGCATCTTCCAGCATCCGTTCTACCCCTACAGCGGTGCTGAGCACCCGGCGGACAACATGCACAACGTACCAGTGCCCGCATATACACGGGGCATGGATATCCGCGAGTTGTTTGCACAGCAAATTCTGCCCAGGCTGGATGCCTTCCAGCCCCAGTTCATTCTCATCAGCGCCGGCTTTGATGCGCACCGCGAGGACGATATGGGCCAGTTGGGGATGGTCGAATCAGACTACGCCTGGATTACAGAGCGTCTCATGGATGTGGCCGACCGCCATGCTGGCGGGCGTATCGTGAGTTGTCTGGAGGGGGGCTACAGCCTGTCTGCGCTTGGCCGCAGCGTCGAGGCCCACCTTCGCAAGCTGGCTCGCGTGTGAGGCCAGCACATTGGCGAGGTGCGCACAGCCGGTTTCAGTGGACGTGATTGTCAGGGGGCATGTATCCCGGATTGACCGGTGTCATGCGAAAGAATCCCGTGCCTGCCGTGCCCGCACCAACCTCCTCAAGCGTCGCCTCGCGCACAGATTGCACCTTCATGTCGATGTACAAGGCCATGCCTGCCAGTGGATGATTGCCGTCAAGCACCACATGCTCAGGATAAATCTCGGTCACGGTAAACAGCGTTCCCTTCGGTGCATCAAACTGGCATCCCGCTGGAAGCTCTTCGAACAGAACTCCTTCGTACAGGTCTTTGGGGAATTTGGCGCGGTCTTCCCAGAACACCAGCGATTCGTCGTAATCGCCAAAGGCCTGTTCTGGCTCCAGATGCAGATTCAAGCGGTCTCCAGCCTGCTTGCCTTCGAGTGCGTGCTCCATGGCGTGGAGCAAATCTTCGCCGCCGACAAGAAAGTCAACCGCCTCATCGAGCACATCCAGCTCTTCGCCTGATGCATCCTTGAGCACCCAGGTGAGGGCAACAACACATTGATTCGAGATTTTCATCCGACAATTGTCCCATGACTGCACCAAGTACCCCATCCAGCCTTGCCGACAAGTTGGCCATTCCGAGACCCCGCAAAGCCAAGCCGGAACAATCCGGTTTGCCTGCACTTGTGTCCCCCAGTGAAAAACTGGCCTTGCTCGGCGGGCTGGCCCCTGAAACTTTCATGCGGCGGTATTGGCAAAAAAAGCCTTTGCTTATTCGCAACGCCATCGCGGGCTTCAAGCCTCTGGCCAATGCAGCAGAGTTGCAACGCATGGCCGCATTGTCCGATGTGGAGTCGCGCTTCATTTCCCGCAGTGGCAGCGCCAAAAAGCCAGTCTGGCAAGTGGAGTACGGGCCGTTCAAGAAGGGATTTTTCCCCAAATCCAGCGTGCCGAATTGGACGATGCTCGTGCAAGGCATGGACTTGCATCTGGATAGCGCGCATGAATTGCTGCAGCAATTCAGATTCGTGCCCGATGCCCGGCTGGATGATCTGATGGTTTCCTACGCCACGGACGGGGGGGGTGTCGGGCCGCACTTTGATAGCTATGACGTGTTTTTGCTCCAGGCGCAGGGACAGCGGCGCTGGCGTATCGGGCGGCAAAGCGATCTCACGCTCCAGGAAGGTGTGCCCCTCAAGTTGCTGGCTCGCTTCAAGCCCGAAGAAGAGTTTGTTCTCAATCCCGGGGACATGCTGTATCTGCCCCCGCAGTACGCACACGACGGCATTGCAATCGGCGAGTGCATGACCTATTCGGTGGGTTTCAGGACTCCTTGCAGGGGCGAAGTCGTGCGGGAGTTGCTGCTGAGATGGGCGGACAGGCTCGACGAGCAACCCAATGCACAACAACGTTATTCGGATCCGTCGCAAATGCCAGTGGCTCGCCCTGCGGAGCTGCCCTCCCTGTTTGCGAATTGGGTCAGCAAGGCCGCCAAGGGACTGCTGCCCGGCGAGGAAGATTTGCAGATTCTGTGGGGAGAGTACCTGACCGAACCCAAGGCGCGCGTCTGGTTTGACCCCTCAATGGATGCCGGAGACATTGACCTTGCGCATTCGGGCTGTGGGGTCAGGCTGGATCGGCGCACACGCATGCTTGTGAGCAAGACGCACGTGTTTGCCAATGGTGAAAGTTGGCGGGCTGCGGGGCGTGATGCCCTTCTCATGGCCAAACTGGCCCATCAGCGCCGACTGGATGCCGCTGATCTGCGCAAAGCCACTGTTGCCGCCAGGCAATTGCTGGCCCAGTGGATCGATGACGGCTGGGCCCACTGCTGCTGAGTGATGGACGCAAACCAGCAAGCCGTACCAGCGAAGCCTACCGGCAATGCGCTGCCCGAGGGTGGACGCGTTGAAGGGCGCAAACTATTCCAGGAGCTTGTGCCCTTGTTCATCGAGGAGGCGGCACGCCTGGGTTGGAATCAGCTGTACTGGATGGATCCCGATTTCAGCGACTGGCCTTTGGGCGATCGCCGAACGTACGCAGCCTTGCAGTCCTGGAGTCGCAAAGGCCGACGCATGTACATTCATGCCCATCGTTTTGATGTCCTGATGTCAACACACCACCGCTTTGTGAACTGGCGGCGGCAGTGGGCGCACATCGTCGAATGCTGGCAGTGTCCGCAATCCGACGCAGCCGATTTTCCCAGCACGATGTACTCGTCTGGTTGGTCTTTGCGCCGTTTGGACAGGGGGCTCAATCTTTGTGTTATCAGCGCGATACCTGAGCAGTTGCAGGCGCTGGAAGAGTTGAGGCAGGACTGGCTTGAAAAGTCCGTGCCCGGATTCCCGGCGCATGTACTGGGCCTGTAGCGAGCGGCACCTGGCTGGCAAGTCTTGGAGGCAAACGTGCGTGCGAAGGGCTTGCCCTATACCCACTTGGGTGCAGGGTTTAAACCTATTGACCTCAATACTATATAATTTCGGGCTGAGCAAAAAGTTCTCGAGAAGCTGTTTGCTCACAGTCTGGACAACAGGTTCAGACGATTTCCGGAAATCAACCTTATTCAACTAGGATCTCACATGAAAAAGACTCTCGTTCTGGCATCTCTGATGGCTGTTGTTGCTCTGGCTGCTTGCGGCAAGAAAGAAGAAGCCAAGCCTGCTGCTGCTCCCGCTCCTGCTGCTGCTCCCGCCGCTGAAGCTGCTGCTTCTGCCGTGGCCGCCGCTGCTTCTGCTGCTGCTCCCGCCGCTTCCGCCGCCGTGGCTGCTGCTGCTGACGCCGCCAAAGGCGCTGTCGACAAAGCTGCTGCTGCTGCCAAAGACGCCATGAAGAAGTAATTCTTCGTTTCTCCCGGACCTTATGGTCTGTGAGTACAAGAAACGCCTGCCTCGCGCAGGCGTTTTTTTTCTTTTTCGTTTCGAACGGGCTTATCCACAGCGTCTCAACAGCAGGTGCACAGCTTGTGCGTTGACGTGCGACTGATCCACCGTTATGTTCGTCCGTCTTGCCTGCCCTGATCATCCATGTCTGCTGTTTTCGATTCCGCCAACGACGATTTTTCCCCTGACCCCTTGATGGCCAAGCTGCGTGTGCCCCCGCACAGCATTGAGGCCGAATCAAGCGTTCTGGGGGGGCTGCTTCTGGACAACGGTGCCTGGGATCGCGTGGGTGACTTGCTGGTTGACGGCGACTTCTACCGTTACGAACACCGGCACATTTTCAGTGCCGTGGCTTCTCTCATCAATGACACCAAGCCTGCCGATGTCATTACCGTCTTCGAGCGTTTGCAGGCCCAGGGCAAAGCCGAAGAAGTGGGTGGACTGGTTTATCTGAACCAACTGGCCCAGTACGTCCCGAGTGCGGCCAATATTCGCCGTTACGCCGAGATTGTTCGCGAACGCTCCATCTTGCGCAAACTGGTGGCGGCCAGCGACGAAATCGCCACCAACGCCTTTGAGCCCAAGGGCAAGCAGGTGGCACAAATTCTTGACGAGGCTGAGCAGAAGATTTTCAACATTGGCGAAGAAGGCTCGCGCATGAAGCAGGGCTTCCAGGGCATGAATTCCCTGGTGGTGCAACTGCTTGACCGCGTGACCGAGATGGCCGACAACCCCAACGACATCACGGGTGTGCCCACTGGTTTCTAT
>JBJOKU010000003.1:0-15067 GCA_046045925.1 Pseudomonadota bacterium | reverse complement strand
TCACTGGCTTGCAGCACCACAGCGCCCGCGCCGTCACCAAACAACACACAAGTGGTGCGATCCTTGAAATCGAGAATGCGACTGAATACCTCGGCACCAATCACCAGCGCCTTGCTGGCTGCGCCAGACTGGATCATGCTGTCCGCAATCGTGAGTGCGTATATGAATCCGGAGCACACGGCCTGCACATCAAATGCAGGGCAACCTGCCGCACCCAGCTTGTGCTGCACCATGCTGGCCACTGAGGGAAACACCATATCGGGCGTGGAGGTAGCCACGATGATGAGGTCAATCTCGCTGGCCGCTACACCAGCAGCTTCAAGAGCACGCTTGGCGGCTTCGGTACCCAAGTCACTGGCCGACTGACTTACATCAGCAAAGTGGCGTGCACGAATGCCGGTGCGTTCGACAATCCATTCGTCGCTGGTTTCGATGCCATCTTGAGCCAGTTGGGCCGCCAGATCGGCATTGGTCAGGCGGTTGGGCGGCAGGTAACTGCCCGTGCCCACAATTTTGGAATAGCGTCTTGTCATGTGGTTGTTTTCGTTCAAGCCGTTCAGGCCCCGGCGGATGCTTCGACCGCAGCAGCGGCCTCCAGCAGAGGCGCCGCATGCGCAATACGCTCCTGGACCCGGGCCAGCAATTCGTTGCGCGCCGCATCATACGCCCGATTGAGGGCCACCCCAAAAGCCACTGCGTCGGCCGAACCATGGCTCTTGAACACCAGCCCGCGCAACCCAAGCAGGGCCGCTCCGTTATAGCGACGGTGATCAACTTTGTTTTTAAACGCTTTTAGAACGGGATAAGCAATAAATGCTGATAATTTCGAGAAAATGGATGCAGAAAACTCTTGCCTTAGAAAGCCCCCCACCATCGATGCCAAGCCTTCACTGGCCTTGAGCGCCACATTACCCACAAAACCGTCACACACCACAATGTCGACGGTCCCCTTGAAAATGTCGTTACCCTCGACATTGCCGTAAAAATTCAAATCGCCACTTTTGCCAGCAGATCGAAGTAATTCACCTGCTTTTTTGATAACTTCACTGCCTTTAATGACTTCCTCACCCACATTGAGGAGGCCAACACTGGGGTTGGAGTCCGAATCGAGTGCTGAGGCCAGTGCAGAGCCCATCACGGCAAACTGGAACAGGTGTTCCGCGCTGCAATCGACATTGGCTCCGAGGTCAAGCACCAAGGTGCCCTTGCCCAAGGCATTGGGCATTTGAGCCGCAATGGCGGGCCGGTCAATCCCATCGACGGTTTTGAGCACGTAACGGGCCACAGCCATCAACGCACCTGTATTGCCGGCGGAAACCACGGCTTGGGCCAATCCGTCCTTGACCTGAGTGATGGCCACGCGCATGGAGGAATCGCGCTTCTTGCGCAAGGCCACCTCGACCGGGTCGTCCATGGCAACCACTTCGCTGGCCGACACCCACACGGCACGAGGGTGCTGGAACTGGTTTGCCACCTCCGGCAACCCCACCAAGCGAACCTGTGCTTCCGGGCGCTTGTCCAGAAACGACTTCACAGCGGCCAGCGTCACGGAAGGTCCGTGGTCGCCACCCATCACGTCAACAGCAATGCAAACCATAACCGGCTGACTTTAACACTACGCAGGTATGCGCCAGAAAAGGAAAAACCCGCCGGATTTGCATCGGGCGGGTCATCTGGCAAAGCAGCGATCAGGCCGCGTCTTGCTTGGTCTTGACCACTTTCTTGCCACGGTAGAAACCGTTGGGGCTGATGTGGTGGCGCAGGTGCACTTCACCAGTGGTGGGCTCAACGCCAGTACCGGGCGTCACGAGCGCGTTGTGCGAACGGTGCATGCCGCGCTTGGAAGGAGATTTTTTATTTTGCTGGACGGCCATGATGTGGCTCCTGGATCAAATTCGGGGTTGGTCAAAGGGCATCAACTGATGCAGGCACTTGTTTATTCGGAGGGCGGCATGGACACCCGATTCACCGAATGCACTGAGTGCGAAGCCTCGAATTATAGCATTGCAAGCCCAGTCTGGGCAATTCAGTGCCTTTTCAAATTTTTGAGAGCAGCAAAAGGGCTGGGACTTGGCGTTGAGTCGCCGGTTGCGCCATCGCCCTCCTCGTCCGGGAAATCATCAAACTCAGACATTTGAGTCGCCTCCAAGCCGCTTGCGCACTGCTCGTGCCTTGGAACGATGGGCAAAGCCATGAGCAACTCGTCTTCGATCAACTCAAGCAGATCAAAGGTCTTGCTGGCAACCAGCACATCCTCTTCGGACTCTTCATCCAAACGCTCTGCGGTGGCTTCGTTAGACACAAACAGGAACTCCCTGTCCACCTCCAGAGTCTCTGTGGCCGCTTCAAGGCAGCGCTGGCATTGCAAAGGGATGGATGTGCTGACGCTCAGTTGCAGCCGGGTCTGGGCGGCGCCGCCTTGCAACTCACGCCAAATGCCCCGGGCTGCCCAGCGAACCTGGATGGCATCCAGCGCGTCGGCATCGACACCAAAGGCATCTTCGCGCAGCCGCTCCAGTTGAGACAATGTGAGAACACCCTCCAGGCGCGCCTGATCACGCGCAAAACGGCGCACGTCAAGTTTGTCGGGGCGGTAGTTGGCAGATGCGGCTTCTTTGTTCACGCGGCGAGTGTAAGACAATCGGCACGAACGCCTTGAGCCGCCTTCCCGAGGCCAGACCCCGACACCCTTGACCAGCCCACGCCTTGCACATGAGTCAGCCCACCGCCTCCCCCAGCCTCGTTCTGGGCTCCACCTCGCCCTACCGCCGGGAACTGTTGTCGCGGTTGCGCGTACCGTTTGAAGTCTGCGCCCCCAAGGTGGATGAAACACCCATGCCGGGAGAAGAGCCAAAGGCGCTCGCCCTGCGGCTGGCGCTGGCCAAGGCCAATGCCGTGGCTTCGCAATTTCCGGATGCCGTGGTGATTGGCTCCGACCAAGTGGCCGATCTGAATGGCCTGTCCCTGGGCAAGCCCGGCACACACGAACGCGCCGTGGCCCAGCTCACCCAGATGAGCGGCCAAACTGTGGTGTTCCAGACCGCGCTGGCTGTCGTGCGTTTGGGCACGGGTTTTGAACAAGTCGATCTTGCGCAGGTGAAAGTGCAGTTCCGCACGCTCGGCGCGACAGAAATTGAAAACTATCTGCGGGCCGAGCAACCCTATGACTGCGCAGGCAGCGCCAAGAGCGAGGGCTTGGGCATTGCACTGCTGGAGCGTATTGACAACGACGACCCCACAGCCCTGATCGGCCTGCCACTGATTCGCACTGCACGCCTGATCCGCGAGGCAGGCATCGCCCTGCTCTGAGCCATGAACGCACCCGCCAAGACTCGCCCAAGCGGCACGCTTTACCTGATGCCAACGCCGCTGGATTTCGGCTGCGACGAACTCATGCCGCTCGACCACGTGATGCCCGCGCACAACCTGCGCATCGCGCTTACGCTCACACACTGGATCAGCGAGAACGCCAAAACCACAAGGGCCTTCATCAAGCGGGTCATCGAACTCGCTCCAAGCCTGGCATCAGGGCAAGCCGTTGCGAGCTTGCAGGAAAGACAGATCACCGAGTTGCCGCGGCTCGTGCACAAGAAGGGCGATGCGCAAGCCCTGCAAGCGGGCTTTGATGCCAGGCCCCTCTTGCAAGCGGCACTCGACGGCCACGACATGGCCTTGGTGAGCGAAGCCGGCATGCCAGCCATTGCCGACCCCGGCAGTTCGGTGGTCGCTGCGGCCCAAGCGCTGGGCATCCGCGTTGTGCCACTCGTGGGGCCATCGTCACTGCTGCTGGCTCTGGCAGCAAGTGGATTGAATGGGCAGAGTTTCGCTTTCGTGGGCTATCTGCCGCAAGACGCGGCACTGCGCAGCAAACGCCTGCAAGAACTCGAATCCATGGCCCGCAAAACAGGGCAGAGCCAACTGTGGATTGAAACGCCCTACCGCAATGCCGCCATGATGCAGGCCATCACCACCAGCTTGCAAACCGCCACGCGCGTGCTGGTCGCGAGCGGGCTCACGCTTTCACAAGCGAACGTGCAAACCCGCAAGGTGCAGGACTGGAAAAAGCAAACACAAGACTGGCCGCAGGGTCAGCCCTGCGTGTTCGGCCTCGGCGTTTGAAATGCAAAACGGGGCCGCAGCCCCGTTTTCATGAAGTGTTCAGCGCCAGTTCACCGTGCCGCTGCGCAGGGCCTTGATGGCGCCTTCACCCATGGCAGCGCCAAAGCGTTTGGCGAGCTTCTCGGCCACATTGTCGTGGCGGGTGTAATCCACCAACTCCTCGGCCTTGACCACTTCGCGAGCGACAAAATCCAGATTGCCCAGCTTGTCGGCCAAGCCCATCTGCACAGCTTGCTCGCCGCTCCAGAACAGGCCGCTGAACATTTCGGGAGACTCCTTCAAGCGGCTTCCCCGCCCCGCCTTCACCGTAGAGATGAATTGCTGGTGAATCTGGTTGAGCATATTTTGAGCATGTTCTTTTTGGGCTCCACTCTGTGGGCTGAAGGGGTCTAAAAAGCCCTTGTTCGCCCCGGCCGTCATGAGGCGGCGCTCTACACCCAGCTTATCCATCAGTCCGGTAAAGCCAAAGCCATCCATCAACACACCAATGCTGCCCACGATGCTGGCCTTATCAACATAAATCTGGTCAGAGGCCACGGCGATGTAATAGGCCGCTGAAGCACAACTCTCTTCGACGACGGCATAAACTGGTTTTTTGTGCAAGACCTTGAGGCGGCGGATTTCGTCGTTGATGATGCCCGCCTGCACTGGGCTGCCGCCAGGACTGTTGATCAGCAAGACCACGGCCTTGGCGGTACCTTCCTCAAACGCCGACTTGGCTGCGGCCACAATCCTTTCAGCACTGGCATCCGCCCCGTCAGCGATTTCACCCTTGATCTCGACCACCGCCGTGTGCTCCCGCGCCACATCGCCAGCAGGCTGTCCACGGTGGAACAGTGACCAGTAAACCACTGCGAAAAAAAACAGCCACGCCAGGCGCAGGCCGATTTTCCAGCGCCGGGCAAGCTGCTGCTCGCGCAGGTTGGCCATCACAAGCTTCTCAAGCGTGGCCCGTTCCCACGAAGGGGTATCTTTTGAGTGAGTCTGGCCTGGTGCTGATGCCTGACTTATCTCCTGTTTTGCAGTGTCTGTCTGGGAGTCGATGATGTATTTCTTCAGATCGGCATCACTGTCGTGGCCGGATTCAGGCTTGTTGTCACTCATGGGGCCCTGCGTTCTCAGAATTCCAATGGTTTCAGATTATGCGTGGCGTGCCAATACACACGGCCATCGCTCTCGGATAACCCGATTTTCACCAACCCGCCCCGGCAAGGGCCGCCCGCACATTCACCCGAGTCTGGCCGGTAGGTGGCACCATGGGTTGCGCACAACAGCCACCGCCCGCTGTCGTCAAAAAAGCGGTCGGGTTGCCAGTCCAGCTCCATGGCCACATGGTTGCACCGGTTGAGGTACGCATGCACTTTGCCCATGTAGCGGATCGCAAAGGCGCGGCAAGTCTGCCCGCCGTACACCACATCAAAGGGAACGGCCATGGCTGCCTCCTGCAAATCTGCACTGGCACACAGGGCAACGTGTTGCTCAGTCATTTTTCGAGGTCTCCTGTACAGGCGACGGCGGGTTCATTCTTGGGCGAACCAGACTACGCAAAGGCAGTCCCGCCAGTATGCACACCCCGAGGTAGAGCACACCCCCGATTGCAATCACCATGAACAACATCGCGAGGCGGCTCATGACGCTTTGCCCCATTTCCAGCCAGGGCAGATGGGAGCTGCTCCACATGAGAAATACACCAAGAATCACGCTGGCGGCCAGCACCTGCAAGGCAAAGCGCCCCCATCCATTTGCAGGCACGTAGCTCTTGCGTCTGAGCAATCCCAACAAGAGCATGCACGCGTTGAGCAGCGCAGCCACACCGATTGACAGTGCCAAGCCAGCGTGGCCAATGCCATGCTGCGCCAACAAGGGAACAAACAAAGCGTTCATCAGCTGCGTCAGCACCAGCACCGAGACGGCAATCAGCATGGGCGTGCGCGTGTCCTGCCTGGCGTAATAGGCGGGTGCCAGAATCTTGATCGCCAGCAAGCCCAGCAAGCCTACTCCATAGCCCATCAGCACCGGGGTGGTTTGCGACACGTCGCGGAGTGTGAACGCACCATGATGAAAAAGAGTGGCCACCAAAGGCATGGCAAACGTCACCAACGCCACGGCACAAGGCACACCGAGCAACACCACCAGCCGCAAGCCCCAATCGAGCATGGCACTGTAGCGCTCTGCATCGCCACTTGCCTTCGCCGCCGAGAGTTGCGGCGTGAGCACCACGCCCAGTGCAACCCCCAACAAGGCGGTGGGAAATTCCATCAGCCTGTCACCATAGCTCACCCAGCTCACGCTGCCCGGCCCGAGGTGTGAGGCAATCTGTGTGTTGATGAGCAATGAAATCTGCGCCACGCTCACACCCAGCAACGCTGGCAGCATCAGCCCGAGAACACGCCGGGAACCATCAAATGCCGCCGCTTCACGAACGCCGCGCCAGGTGAATGCGATTCGGGGCAGCAGCCCCAGCCGCAGCAGCACCGGCAACTGGACGGCCAACTGGATCACGCCACCCGCCATCACGCCCGCAGCCATCGCGTAAATGGGCTCCCAGCCCATGCCCTGGAACCACGGAGCGCCCTTCCATGCGGCCAGAATCATCGCGATGTTGAGAAACACCGGCGTGGCCGCTGGTACAGCAAAGCGCTTCCATGTATTCAAGATGCCTGCGCTGAGAGCCACCAGCGAGACAAGCGCGATGTAGGGAAACATCCAGCGCGTCATGAAAACGGCTGCCGCATAACCATGCGCATCTTGCTGCATGCCACTGGCCATGATCCACACCAGCAGCGGTGCGCCAAGCACCCCGATCAGGCTGGTCAGCACCAGCGCCCACGCCAGCAGGGTGGCCACCTTGTCGATCAGCACACGGGTGGCATCGTCGCCATGCTGTGCGCGGGTCGAGGCCAACACCGGCACAAAGGCCTGGCTGAAGGCCCCTTCGGCAAACAGGCGACGCAGCAGATTGGGAATGCGAAAGGCCACGTTGAAGGCATCGGTCAGCGCACTGGCACCAAAGGTGGATGCCATCAACAACTCGCGGGCCAGACCTGTCACGCGCGAAAGCAGCGTCATCAGCGAAACGACGGAAGCAGCCTTGAACAAATTCATGCGCAGGAGTGTAGCGCCGCGAGTCAGATGCCGTACCGGCTGAAATCAGTGGACAATCAGCCCCGAGGCGACAAGATGCAAATACCAGCCAACGGCATCCAGATAGAAACAGAAGTCAGCGGCCCCGAGCATGGGCCGGTGGTGCTCCTGCTCATGGGTCTGGGCATGCAACTCACAGACTGGCCCGAGGCGCTGGTACAAGACCTCGTTCACGCCGGGTTTCGCGTGGTCCGTATCGACAACCGCGATGCTGGACTCTCCAGCCACTTCGATCACGCAGGATGTCCCAACCTCTGGACGGAGGGCTTGCGCCACCGCATGGGCTGGAGCACCCACGCGCCCTATAGCGCCAACGACATGGCACGCGACAGTCTGGCTGTGCTTGATGCGCTGGGCATTGCACGGGCCCATGTCCTGGGTGTGAGCATGGGCGGCGTGATTGCGCAGCGCATGGCCCTGCTGGCTCCCGAGCGGATGCACAGCCTCACCAGCGTGATGAGCACCAGCAGTGCCCGCGACCTGCCCACGAGTGATCCGCGCGTGTTCAAGGCACTCATGGCCTACCCACGCAAGGGTGACCAAACTGCCGTGATTGAGCACTATGTGCGACTGTTCAGCCTCATTGGCAGCCCGGCCTGGCCCACACCTGAGGCTGTGCTGCGCCAGCGTATGCGCCGCGCAGTAGCCCGCAGCCACAACCGCAATGGTGTACAACGCCAGACGCTGGCTGTCATGCTCGACGATGGCCGTGCCAAGCTGCTCGGCCAGATCCGGCTACCCACTCTCGTGGTGCATGGCAAGGACGATTTGCTGCTGCCCTATGCCCACGGCATAGACACGGCACGCCGCATCGGCAACTCAGCTCTTCTGGGCATCGCAGGCATGGGGCATGACCTGCCAGAAGCCATGCTGCCCATGCTGATGCCACGTTTGTTCGAATTTCTTCAAATGCACACGCCGGGCTGGCCCGGCTCTCAAGCCGCCTCTGGCGCACCCCGCACATGAATCTTCCTGAACACTCTGCGCTCGGCAAAAGCACGAGCTATGCCAGCGCCTACGACCCCGCCCTGCTCTTCCCCATCGCGCGCGCGCCCAAACGCGCCGAGATTGGCATTGCGGGCGCGCCCCGCTTCATGGGTTGCGACTTCTGGACGGCCTACGAACTGAGCTGGCTCAACACGCGCGGCAAACCGCAAGTGGCCCTGGCCCACATCGCCGTGCCCTGCGAAAGCACACACATCGTGGAGAGCAAGTCCTTCAAGCTCTATCTCAACAGCTTCAATAACACCCGTTTTGAAGACGCGCAGTCTGTACAGACCACCATTGCGGACGACATTTCTGCGGCCATCTGGCAAGGCGGCCCCATGCGCGGCAGCGCCTCGGTGCGCCTCATCGCCCCCGAGCAGTTCGACCACCAAACCATTGAAGAACTCAGCGGTTTGAACCTGGACCGGCTCGACATCGAGTGCGACCGCTACACCCCCTCGCCCGAGTACCTCAACGCCAGCTTCAACGAACAACCTGTCAGTGAAACCTTCACCAGTCAACTGCTCAAGAGCAACTGCCTAGTAACCGGCCAGCCCGACTGGGCCAGCATCCAGATCAGCTACAGCGGCCCGCAGATCGAACAAGAAGGCTTGTTGCGCTACCTCATCAGCTACCGCAACCACAATGAATTCCATGAGCAATGCGTCGAGCGCATCTACATGGACATCTGGCAACGCTGCAAACCCACGCACCTCACGGTGTATGCCCGCTACACGCGCCGGGGCGGCCTCGACATTTCGCCCTACCGCACCAGCCAGCCCAGCCCCATGCCTCGCAATGTGCGTACGGCTCGGCAATAAGCGTCAGACAAACACGCCTTGCCTGAGCCACTTGGTGGCCACCCACTTTTCGCCCTCTTCCACGGGCGTTCCACCGTGCAGGGTCTTGGTGGAGGGATGTGGTTTGTCGTAACTGAAAAAGACGGCTGACCCCTTTCGTGCCGAGACAACGAGCCCCGCATCGGGGAAGCTGGTGCCGCCACCACGAACCGGATCGTTGAGGTACATCACCAGCGTGCCCACCCGCTGACCGCCACGCTTGAGGATGCTGGGTGTGCCAGGCTCGGCGGGATCGAAATAGTCGTAATGGGGCTTGTATTCGGCACCTGGCCCGTAGTGCAGAACCTGCATGCCCTCGCCATTCTCAACGGGCCAGTTCACCAACCTGGCGATGCGATGCTCAATGCGTGCGATCACCTCGTTTTCGGCACGGCGGTAGAACATGCCTGTACTGGTGCGTGCCTCGTTGATTTCTTCGCCACCGGACTGCCGCTCCACCGTCATGGAACGGGCCATGCGCTCACGCGCTCCGGCGATCAATGCGTCACATTCTTCGCCACTGAGAAACTCATCGAACACCACAACCCGTGGCAGCGTCATGGCCAAGGTCACCCTGATCTGCCTGTCGCCGAGATCAATGCGCAGTGGTGAGCCCGTCAAGTCGGGCTCTGGAACAGGCGGTTTCTGCTGGGCTGGAGCATCAGTTGCCTTGGTGGTGGCCAGGTGCTCGGTGAGCGTAGTTTCGAGCGCCTCAATAGCGACATCCTCCTGCCAACCCGCCTTGACCATGCTACTGAGCACCGCATCTGCCGAGCAACCTGCCTGGGCTTGCTCGATCACCCACCTGCGCAATTCTGGCGTGATGTTCTGCTTGCCTGCCATGCTCTCATGCTTGTTTGCGACGGAAGACCAGCTGTTGTGTGGCACTGGCCTTCTTGTCAAAACGGTAGCCTTCCAGCCCGAAGTCCTTGAGGCCTTCCACTTGGTCAATGCCATGCATGGCGGCGTAGCGGGTCATCAGGCCCCGTGCGCGCTTGGCCATGAAGCTCACCACTTTCCAGGTGCCCGCCTTGTTCTCCTGGAACACGCACTCGACCACCGGGGATTTCAGCGTCTTCAAATCGACCGATTTGAAATACTCGTTGCTGGCCAGATTCACCAGTACCGGGTTGTCTTGTGCATCGAGTTCTTTTTGCAGATGCTGGGCAATGGTTTTTCCCCAGAACTGGTAGAGGTTCTTGCCTTTGTCCGTTGCAAGCGAGGTGCCCATTTCGAGGCGGTAGGCTTGCATCCAGTCGAGCGGTCGCAGGACACCGTACAAGCCACTCAGAATGCGCAGATGATCTTGCAGCCAGGCCAGTTGATCGACCGGCATGTCGCGGGCTTGCAAGCCGTCATAAACGTCGCCGTTGAAAGCAAACACCGCTTCGCGTGAATTTCTGGCCGTGAAGCGCGTGCTCCAGGCTTGGTATCGGGCGACGTTGAGCGTGCTGAGGGCATCGCTCAAGTCCATCAGCTCGGCAATCTGCTGGGGCGACTTCTCGCGCAAAACCTCGATCAGCTCGGCTGCCTGTTTGGCAAACAGCGGCTTGGTGTGCTCGACAGCAGGTGCCGGTGCTTCGTAATCCAGTGCCTTGGCGGGAGAGATGACGAACAGCATGGTCAGAGCAGTTGGGCGATGTCTGCGGCCAATTTTTCTGCACCCATGCCGTAGCGGGTATACAAGCGCAAACGGCCCTGGGAATCGTACACAAAACTGGCTGCGGTGTGATCCATGGTGTACGAGCCGGGGTTCTTGCCTTCAACCTTCTTGTAATAGACGCGGTAGTCTTTGGTGGCTGCCACGAGTTGCTCTGGCGTGGCCGCACGCGCACCGATGATTTGCGGCCCGAAGTTGGCGGTGTAGTTCTTGAGCACTTGCGCCGTGTCCCGTTCGGGGTCGAGGGTGACGAAGAGGCCCACTACCTTGTCGCCCTTTGCACCAAGCAGGCGCTTGGCTTCGGCCAGTTCAGTCATTGTCGTAGGGCAGACATCGGGGCATTGGGTGTAGCCAAAGAAAAGCACCACCGCCTGGCCCTTGAACTGTGCGAGCGTGACAGGCTTGCCATCGCCATCGACGAATGAAAAGTTCTTGCCAAATTCGGCACCCGAGATATCGATGCTGGAGAAGTTCTTTTTCGTTTCTCCGCAGCCAGCCAGAATCATGGCAGTAGCCAGAAACAACCACGCGAGGCAGTTGCGCAAACGGGATATGGGGCAAGAATCAGCGAACATAGTGGTCAATCAACAGCGCCGCAAACAGCGCACTCAGGTGGATAAGGGAAAAGCGGAAGGTCTTGCGCGCCAACTCGTCCGAATACGAACGCCAGAGTTTGTAGCCATACCAGGTGAAGCCGCCACACAGCACCATGGCCGCAGCGAGATACAACCACCCGCTCATGCGGTACGCAAAAGGCATAAGGCACGCTGCCCACAGCACGATGGTGTAGAGCAGGATGTGCAAGCGCGTGAACTCGTTGCCGTGGGTAACGGGCAACATGGGCAAGCCACTCTTGCGATAGTCCTCCACGCGGTACAGCGCCAGCGCCCAAAAGTGAGGCGGTGTCCACAGGAAGATGATCAGGAACAGGATGGCCGCCTCGGGGCCGACATCGTTGGTCATGGCCGCCCAACCCAGCACCGGGGGCATGGCCCCGCTGGCACCACCGATCACGATGTTCTGCGGCGTGGCCGGTTTCAGAATGATGGTGTAGATGATCGCGTAACCCACAAACGTGGCAAAGGTGAGCCACATGGTGAGCGGGTTGATCCAGATGTACAAAATGGCCGAGCCTGCCGCACACAGCAAAGCAGAAAAAACCAGGGTTTGTTTGTCGCTCAGTTCGCCCTTGGCGGTGGGCCGCCAGGCCGTGCGGCGCATCTTGGCATCGATGCCTTTTTCAACAAGACAGTTGAAGGCCGCAGCCGCGCCCGACACCAGCCAGATGCCCACGCAGGCAATCAGCGCGTGCTGCACATCCAGCCATGTGGGTACACCCGGCACGGCGAGCACCATGCCGATGAGGGCACAAAAAACGATGAGCTGAATCACGCGCGGCTTCATCAGCGCGTAATACTGCTTGTGGACGGGGGTCTGGAGTGGAGCGTTCATGCGGTTTGTGTCCGCTGATTGTCGGGGATGGAAGCTGGCACGGCAGATTCAGCACGGGTCTGGACGAAAAGCAGGGTCAGCAGCATGACCAGGGCGGCGGCTCCGCCGGTGTGCAACAGAGCGGCCAGCAGGGGCCAGCCCAGGATGACATTGGCCAAGCCGGTGATGGCCTGCAACACCAGCAAGAGCAGCAACCCGTGGCCACTGCTTCGCAGGGCCGGTTCTCGGCGCAGTTGCAGGGCCAAGCCGGCCAGCACGGCAAAGACCACGAACGCGAATGTGCGGTGCACAACATGAATGGCGGTGATGGCGCTCATGTCCAGCGTCTGTCCGTTGGAGAGTTTGCCCAGCTCATGCCAGACTTCAAAGCCATCTGCAAAGTTCATGGGCGGCCACCACTGGCCTTGGCACTTTGGAAACTCGGTACAGGCCAATACCGCGTAATTGGTGCTCACCCAGGCGCCCAGTGCAATTTGCACAAACAGCATCGCCATGCCGGCCCACAGCCACATGCGCAGGCGCGGGGCCACCTTCACCCGCACCCATCGCCCGAGTGCGATGGCATGACGCGCCACCTGGGCAGCCAACAGCAGCAGCAGGATCATGCCGCCGAGCAGGTGCAGGGTCACGATCGCCGGGAACAGCTTCCAGGTCACAGTGAGTGCGCCAAACGCGCCTTGCACACACACCCAGATGAAAGTAAACACCGGCAAAGCCGGGCCGAAGGGCAACTGCTTGCGCCAGTAAAACGCCAAGCCCATCAGCAAGGTGATGAGCGCCCCAATGGCGGTCGCCATCTTGCGGTGGATCATTTCGATCCAGGCCTTGCTGGTGGTCACGGGGCCTGTCGGCATGGCCGCCTGGGCTGCGTCGATGTGCTCTTTGGCCCCCCAGGCCGTGACACTGCCGTAGCAACCGGGCCAATCCGGGCAACCCAGACCCGAATCGGTCAAGCGCGTGAAAGAGCCAAACAGGACCAGATCAAACGTCAGAAACAGCGTGATCACGGCCAGCGCATGCCAGCGCCCCAAGGGTGCCGCACCGCTGCTTTTCATGGCCCACCAACCCAGCGGCAAGGCAGCCAGCAAGGCTCCGGCACCGACAAAGCCCCAGATGGGGTCGAGGTTGACGAGTTGCACGGCGTTGCCCATCAGCGCCCCGCCTTGTCCCACGAATTGGATGCGCGAAGCAGGCGCTCCAGATCGGCCTTGACCTTGTACGGGTCGGCCTGTGCCGGGAACCGCATCATCCACTGGCCCTGCGGATCGACCAGATACAACTGCTCATGAATCTGGTGACCAGTGGCGGGGGCGATCCAATTCTTGAAGTCTTCGGGCTTGACCCTTAGAGCCACTGCCTGCTTGAGTGCCGGCAACAACTCGGCACGCACTGGCACTTCGTCGTTGATCAGCCAGACCCAGTCGACACGTTCTTTCTCTTTACCCGTGGCTTCACGGATCTGGCGTTGCTGGTACAGATGTTTTTCGCAAGTTGCATCACAAGCCCCTCCCGACACACTCACCAGCAGCCATTGCTTGCGCAGGCTCTCCAGCGGCACGGCCCGACCGTCCAGATCACGCGCACTGGTTGATGGCAATGGTTTGAGATCCATCATCAGCTCGCCGTAGTTCTTGGTCCCCTGGGGCTTGATGACGTAATAGGTGAAATACGAAGCAATGACCGGGGCAGCGCACACCAGCAACACCAGCATCATCTTGATGCGGCCACCCCGCATTTGCGCATCCGCAACCTGGCCCGGTTCGGGCAGGCCATGAACAGTCAACTCAAGCGGATGTTCGTTTTTTTCGGGGGACGATGATTTGGAACCAGACATACAAAATGACCCAGAGGGCGCTTAATCCGAACCATTGAAATGCGTAACCGTAGTGCTTGTCCACGCCCGCATCAACAGCGGGCCATTGGCGTTTCAAGCCATCAGAGTCAGGGCCAGTTTGCAACACGATAAAGGGCAACAAACGCTCGCCTATTTCTTGCGCATAGGTGTTCAGGTCGAGATTTTGCCGGATTTGCGAGACTGGCCCCTTCCCCAGCTCCAATAGTTTGGCTGAATGCGTGGCAATCCTCCCCTGTATGACGACCAGTCCAGTGGGCGTGTCGATCTGAGGCAAGGCGGTGCGATCCTGGAAGCTGCGCGGCACCCAACCCCGTTGCACCATCACTGAAGAGGATGCGCCCTCCAGGCGAAGTGGAGTCATCACGTAGAAGCCGGGGTGTCCATTCATCTGTCGGTTGTCCAGATAGATCGTCCTGTGCGTCAACCATTGACCTCGCAAGCTTGCTGGACGGTCTGCCCAGAGTTCTGACTGGTTGACAACTTCGCCGCCATTCAACACCAGCGCAGGCAACTGCCGGCGTTCTTCCATCTGCCGAGCCAGGGCCTCTTTCTGTCCAGCTCTTGACAACTGCCAAAACCCCAAGGACGTGGTGATGCCAAACGCCGCCAAGGCGACCAGCAAAACGAATATTCGTTGCAGTGACATGGCTGATAATCCGGGCATGAGTTACGTTTTCGCCATTTTTCTGTTGCTGATTCTGGCCGCACTGGCCGCTGCAGGTTTTTTCCTTGTACGACCCCGGGAGCAGGATGACTCTCAAGAGCCCAAAGTGAGCAATGTGACCAAGGCACTGACCGTACGCATATGCCTCTCGGTTTTGCTCTTTCTGTGCCTGCTGCTTTCTTGGAAGATGGGTTGGATCAAACCCACTGGCATTCCCCGCTGATACCTGAACTTGGCAATGCCCTCATGAAAAAAAGGCGCTGTTTCCAGCGCCTTTTTCTTGGGAGCCACCAGTGCCTTACATCCAGTAAACGAGGATGTAAAGACCAAGCCACACCACATCAACG
>JBJOKU010000002.1:0-15976 GCA_046045925.1 Pseudomonadota bacterium | reverse complement strand
CGGAAAGGTAGCGGTGGGTAGATGATGGTGCCCGCTTCAAGGCGCTGCTGGATGTGTGCGCCGAGTGACTGCGCCACGGGGCTTTGCAAAAACGCTTGGACGATGGGCTGCCAATCTGGGGCGACTGGCCATTGCTCGGGGTTCCAGGCCAGCAGTCGGGGCGGCGGGCTTGGCTGTGTGGTGGCTTGATTGGCGGCGAGTTCAGGAAACAGATCTGGCGTGGCGCTCACGCGTTTGCCGCTCACCATGCCGCCTCGTCGTTCAGTTCGGTGCGGGGTTGAACAACTCGGCCAGCGCCGCGCCGGGGTCTTTGGCGCGCATGAAGGCTTCGCCCACGAGGAAGGCGTTCACGTTAGCGTCGCGCATTTTTTGCACGTCGTCGCGGCTGAGGATGCCGCTTTCGGTTACCAAGAGGCGGTCGGCGGGCACGTCTCCCAGCATGCCCAGTGTGGTGTCGAGCGTGACTTCAAAGGTGCGCAGGTTGCGGTTGTTGATGCCGACCAGTTTGGTTTTGAGTTTGAGGGCGCGTTCCAGCTCTTTGGCGTCGTGCACTTCAACCAACACGTCCATGCCCAAGTGCAGGGCCACGGCTTCAAGCTCGGCCATCTGCGCGTCGTCGAGGCAGGCGGCGATGAGCAGGATGCAGTCTGCTCCCATGGCGCGAGCCTCATAGACTTGGTACGCATCCACCATGAAGTCTTTGCGCAGCACGGGCAGTTGGCACGAGGCGCGGGCTTGCTTCAAGTAATCGGTGGAGCCTTGGAAGAATTGACGGTCGGTGAGTACTGACAAACAGGCTGCGCCATGTTCGGCGTAGCTTTGAGCGATGTCAGCGGGGATGAAGTTCTCGCGCAACACGCCCTTGGAGGGGCTGGCCTTCTTGACCTCGGCGATCACGGCGGGCAGCCCGGCATCCACCTTGGCGCGCAGGGCGTTCAAAAAGCCGCGCGTCATGACGCGGCTCTCGGCGTCGGCACGCGCCAGCGCGAGGGGCTTGGTCTTTTGCGCGATGGCAATTTCTTCGCGCTTGACTGCGACGATTTTGTTGAGGATGTCGGACATGGCGGCAGTTTAATGGCAGATGCTGAGAATGGAGCAGGGCCTTCGACAGGCTCAGCCCGAACGGAATGGGGGGGTCAGGCAGCGGTGGCACTCTTGAGTGCATCGAGCTTGGCACGCGCCGCACCCGAGGCCAGCACCTCGCGGGCGCGCTCGATGCCGCTGGCCATGCTGTCGGCCACGTTGGCGGCGTACAGCGCAATGCCCGCATTGAGGATGACGATGTCGCGTGCAGCGGCGTAGCGCGGGTCGGTGCTGTTGTCGAGCACGGCCATGAGCATGGCGCGCGATTCTTCGGGCGTTTCCACCTTGAGACTGCGGCCACTGGCCATGGCCAGACCAAAGTCTTCGGGGTGGATTTCGTACTCGCGGATTTCGCCGTTCTTCAGCTCGCCCACCATGGTGGCGGCACCGAGGCTCACCTCGTCCATGCCGTCTTTGCCATAGACCACCAGCGCGTGCTCCGCACCCAGGCGTTGCAGGGCGCGCACCTGGATGCCAACGAGGTCGGCATGGAACACGCCCATCAAAATGTTGGGTGCGTCGGCGGGGTTGGTGAGCGGGCCGAGGATGTTGAAGATGGTGCGCACGCCCAACTCGCGGCGCACGGGCGCGACGTGCTTCATCGCGGTGTGGTGGTTGGGTGCGAACATGAAGCCAATGCCCACGTCGGCAATGCACTGCGCAATGCGCTCGGGCGGCAGGCTGATGTTCACGCCCAGTGCTTCGAGCACGTCGGCGCTGCCGCTCTTGCTGGACACGCTGCGGTTGCCGTGCTTGCTCACCTTCGCGCCCGCCGCAGCGGCCACGAACATCGAGCAGGTGGAGATGTTGAAGGTGTGCGAGCCGTCGCCACCCGTGCCCACGATGTCCACCAGATTTTTGCGATCGGCCACATGCACCTTGGTGGAGAACTCGCGCATTACCTGCGCGGCGGCGGTGATCTCGCCGATGGTTTCCTTCTTGACGCGCAGGCCGATGAGCAGCGCGGCCATCATCACGGGCGACAACTCGCCTTGCATGATGAGGCGCACCACCTTGAGCATCTCGTCGTGGAAGATCTCACGGTGCTCAATCGTGCGTTGCAGGGCTTCTTGGGGGCTGATGGGCATGGTGGTCTCCGGTGCTTGGGCGGAAGAATCTGCATCAAGGGTTGACGCAAGACTTGGGTTCAGGTGTCGATGGCTTGAAAAGTGTCACTTGATCTTGCTGTTCGAGACGGGCGTGTAACAGCTCAAGTACAAATTCGAAAGTTAAATCGGGATTGTCCCGCTTGGCTTGCGTAGCTTGCGCGAGACTGGGCGAAGGATGGTTGTGGTGATCGTTCATACAAATAAGCCAGCGGATTCGGAATTCTTGTTTATTCTGTGGGCCGAGAGGAGTTGAACTCGACTAGCTTAGCCCAGTCAATGTGCCCGCGTTGGGTGCAAAAACGCACCATGAAGTCTTGGCTGAACTTGTTAATGACGGCAGCGTAGCTTTCAGTGAATGCCTCAGTCCGACTTTTTGAGTCCGCGCCCAGCGGCTCGATGATGTCCAAATAGAAGGAGTCAATGCCAGAAATCAGTTCCCAGAAATCTTGTCCGCAGAGCTTTTGGTATGTGCCTCTGTTGGTTGAGCCATCTCTGCCATAGCAACATCCATTAATTGCCTCCAAGCGGGCGGCTTTGCCTGCAATCTTCTTGGCTTGGCTGAAGTTGGAAATCATTCGCTTGATCTGTTGAGAGTTGCCCCAGTTAGGCCCACTCTTGATGGACACGATATATCGAATTCGGTCACGCTCAAATTCCAGGTCAATGCCTTCGGTGACTGACTTCTTGCCCTCAAATGCCTTGGCGCAAATGTGAATGGCAAGAGCTTCCAAAAAGTCCCCGAAGATGGTTTCTTCCTTTGAGGAGATGTAGGCATCAAGCAATCCCTTGACCAAGTCTTGCGCCGTAAGTACGGACTTGGCCTTGAACAGATAGGGGTTCTTGCGTTTGAGGAGTTGGTCGAGCTTGAGCTTTTTTAGACCCTCAAGCAATTTGTCGTGAAAGCGAGGGCCGATTTCACTAGCGACGAACTGTTTTGCGGACGCGATCAACTTTGTAGGGTTTGCGTTCTTCAAGGAGGACTCCCTGTGTTGGCAGCAGTTTTTCTCTGCTCATTTGGACGTATTGATCGTGTATGTCGATGCCAATGACTCGACGATTCATGGCGCATGCAGCCTCTACGCTGGTACCCGATCCAACGAATGGATCTAGGACCACATCACCAGGGTTTGTGAATAGTTTGATGAACCATTCTGGCAGCGATTGAGGGAAAGCGGCGCTATGGCCTTTGTTACCGCATTCGGTGGCCAAATGAAGCACGTTGGTTGGGTATGCCATGCTTCGGTTTTGCCAGTTGGCGATGTTTTTGCCGAAACTGTTGCCCACTTGTGAGTCGTAGCGGACAACGTCATTTTTCCCCAATGACTTGAGTCTTGTCTGAGCCCAGTCACCCATGGGAACCATGACATTTTCTTGGTTCATGAGGAATTTTTTGTTTTTTGTGAAATGCAGGCATCGCTCCCACGCATCACGGAACCGGTTTGGCCATTTACCTGGAAAGCAATTTTTCTTGTGCCAAACGTACTCTTCAGTCCAAAGCCAGCCTTGTTTCTTCAGGGCTAGGATCAATTCAAGAACGTAGGTGTGCCGTTCGCCATTGACGGCCTTTTCTTTGATGTTCAAAACGAAAGAGCCAGTGGGTTTAAGCACCCTCAACATTTGCTCTGTGCGGGGGAGCATCCAGTCAACGTATTTGTCAGGATGAATGCCTCCGTAGGTTCCGCTACGTTGATCTGCGTAGGGCGGCGATGTCACGATCAGGTCAATGCACGCATCGGGATAGAGCGCCAAGACATCCAAGCAATCGCCTTGATGGATGGCGCTAGCGACACCTTGCTGGACAAAACCCGGAACGGGATAGTTCATGATGGTCGATGGGGGCAAAGAAGGACGAAAGGCGTTAGCGACGATTATCCAAAAAATTCCTCAGCATGGCGTGCCCATGCTCGGTGAGTACGCTCTCGGGGTGGAATTGCACGCCTTCGATGTCCAGCGTCTTGTGGCGCACGCCCATGATCTCGCCGTCTTCCGTCCATGCGGTCACTTCGAGGCAGTCGGGGCAGGTGCTGCGCTCGATGGCCAGCGAGTGGTAGCGGTTGACGGTGAACTGCTTGGGCAAGCCCGAGAACACGCCGCTTTGCGTGGTGGTGGTGACGCTGGTCTTGCCGTGCATGAGTTGCTGCGCACGGATGATGTTGCCGCCAAAAGCCGCGCCAATGCTCTGGTGGCCGAGGCACACGCCCAGAATCGGCAGCTTGCCCGCAAAGTGCTGGATGGCCGCGATGCTGATGCCCGCCTCCGCAGGTGAGCAAGGGCCGGGGGAGATGACGAGGCGGTCGGGCTGGATGGCCTCGATTTCTTCAAGCGTGATTTCGTCGTTGCGGTGCGTGAGCACTTCAGCGCCCAGTTCGCCGAAGTACTGGACGATGTTGTAGGTGAAGCTGTCGTAGTTGTCGATCATCACGAGTTTCATGGCAGCCTCCTTATTCCAGACCTTGTTCGACCAGCTCGGCCGCGCGGATGAGGGCGCGTGCCTTGTGCTCGGTCTCGGCCCATTCCAGCTCGGGCACGCTGTCGGCCACCACGCCGGCGGCGGCTTGCACGTAGAGCGTCTGGTCCTTCACGATGGCGGTGCGAATCGCTATGGCCAGGTCCATGTCGCCCGCAAAGCTCAGGTAGCCGCAAGCCCCGCCGTAGAGGCCGCGCTTGCTGGGCTCCAGCTCGTCGATGAGTTCCATCGCGTGCACCTTGGGTGCGCCCGTGAGCGTGCCAGCGGGAAAAGTGGCCTTGAGCACGTCCATGTTGCTCATGCCTTCGTTCATGATGCCCTCGACGTTGCTCACGATGTGCATCACATGGCTGTAGCGCTCCACCACGAAGGCCTCGGTCACCTTGACGGTGCCGATGCGGGCGATGCGGCCAATGTCGTTGCGGGCGAGGTCGATCAGCATCACGTGCTCGGCGCGCTCTTTCGGATCATTCAGCAGCTCTTGCTCGATGGCCTTGTCGGCCTCGGGCGAGCTCTGGCGCGGGCGGGTTCCGGCAAGCGGGCGGATGGTGACTTTCTGAGCGGGTTGCTCGTTGAAGAGCACCTTCTCCTGGCGCACCAGAATCTCGGGGCTCGCGCCGACGACATGGAAGTCGCCCATGTCGTAGTAGTACATGTAAGGGCTGGGGTTGAGCGAACGCAGCGCCCGGTACAGCGTGAGCGGCGAGCCGGTGTAGGTTTTCTTCAGGCGCTGGCCCACCTGCACCTGCATGAAGTCACCGGCGGCAATCAGCTCTTTGGCGCGCAGCACGGCGGCGAGGTAATCGGCTTTGTCGAACTCGCGCTCGATGGTTTGCGCTGCAACAGCGTTGGCTGCGGGCACTTGGGCCGGGGCTTTCAGTGAGGCTTGCAGTTCATCCAAGCGGGCGACAGCCTTGGCGTATGCGCCTGCCTCGGTGGGGTCGGCATAGACGATGAGCGAGAGCTTGCCCGAGAGGTTGTCGATGACGGCCAGCTCTTCGCATTGCAGCAGCAAGATGTCGGGCAGGCCCAGCGTGTCGGGCGGGCAGGAGTGAGCGAGTTTTTTCTCGATGTGGCGCACCACATCGTAGCCAAAGTACCCGGCCAGGCCGCCGCAAAAGCGCGGCAGGCTGGCGTTGACCGCCACCTTGAAGCGCGACTGGTAGGCCTCGACAAAATCCAGCGGGTTGCCTCGGGCGCTTTCCACCACTTCGCTGCGTGTGACCACCTCGGTGACAGCATCGTCTCCAAAGCCGCGCGAACGCAGCAGGGTGTGGGCGTGCAGGCCGATGAAGCTGTAGCGGCCAAAGCGCTCGCCGCCCACCACCGATTCGAGCAAAAAGGTGTGCGAGGGGGCCGAGGCGGTGAGTTTGAGGTAGAGCGAGAGTGGCGTTTCAAGATCGGCAAAGGCCACGCGCACCAGCGGGATGCGGTTGAAGCCCTGTGCGGCCAGGCTCTGGAATTGAGTTTCGGAGATGCAGGACATGAGCGTGTTCCTAGAGGGGCTGCCCATGCGTAGTGAGTTCAGGACAGCGGGTTCATTCGGGTGGGGTCAGTGTCAGTGACCCTGGGGTGCAGCCCATGCGGAGTGGGCCGCGCAACATCAGGCAAGCGTGCATGGCCGACGCCAGGGCCAGGCTCCCCGGTCGCTGCCGCCTGTGGTGATGGTGCTGTGAATGAACATGGGGCAAGTGTAGCAAACGCCAAGCCCCTCGATTGCGGTGCTAGAACCCGAGCGCCGTGTCAAACTCATTCATGATCTGCCGGGCCATCGTAGGGCCGTGGGCCTTTTCCATGGCTTCGAGTACTTGGGGGTGCAGTTTCTTGAGCTCATCCAGCGTACCTGCGGATTCCATGGCCAGATTGAGCCGGAAGCCTCGCAGTCCGAGTTTGGATGTCAGCGCGACTCCCGCCTTGTAGGCGGTTTGGAAATCGGCAGCCTGCTTGGCAGTGGGTGGCGCGGGCGCAACAGATGCAGACGTGTCGACGGGTTTCGGGGCATCGGCGACCCGGAGAATAAGCCCTTGGGTGATGAGCCCTTGCAGGTCTTCGAGCGTTCCGCCAATGCCTGCGGTGAGGGTCAGGAGTTCGGCCTCACCCTTTTTGCCATCGGCCATGATGAGCATCGCCCGCTGTCTTGGTGACAGGGGGATCGTTTTGTTTTTGAGCACGTCCTGCCCGAGTTCTGTCTTGGCAAATGCCATTTTTGTCTCCTTGCCAGTGCGCGATGCCGACGGCATCTTGCCCAGTAAGCTGTCTATCGTTTCGTGTCCATGATAGCTTTTATCTCGTACAGATCAAGCAAATTAACCATAAATCCACCACTGTTACCAGACGTAACTGCAAGTGTGATTGTGTTCAGCAAATTTTGCAGAGATCCCTGAGATCTGAAAGCAAGTGGTTATGCCCGCACTGGGCAATGTTTTGCCCATGGTTGTAGCCGTACGTGACAAGCGCAACCGGGCAACCCGCCGCGTGTGCTGCCTGCGCATCGTTGCTGGAGTCGCCCACCATGAGTGTGCGTGAGGGGGTGCTCCCTAGTGCAATGCAGGTCTGTAGCAATGGCTCGGGGTGTGGCTTCTTGTGGGCAAAAGAGTCCCCGCCGAACACATGCGAGAAGTGCGGCAGCAAATTCTTTTGTTCGAGCAGGGCTCGCGCAAAGGCGAGCGGCTTGTTGGTCAGGCAAGCCAATGGAATTGAGTATTCGCGCAGGGTTTGCAAGCCTTCGAAAACGCCTGGATACACGTGACTGTGCAGACCATTGACCTGCGGATAGTGGCGCATGTACAACTCGCGGGCGCGAGATTTGAGCTCATTGTGCTGGGGGCAATTCAGTTCGGGCCAACCCGCAACCACTTTGGACAGGGCTGACGCGATCAAGTGTTCCGAGCCCTTGCCGACCATGAGCCGGACATCGTCGCTGGCCAGTGACGGCAGCGACATTTCGCGCAAGCAAAGATTGAGCACGCAGACAAAATCGCCCAGCGTGTCAACAAGCGTGCCATCCAGGTCAATCACCACTGCGTCATAGAATTGGGTCATGTCAGAGAAAAGTCGTCGGGATTGGCGGAAGGTTGTTGCTGCCGTGGCAATTGGCTTGCCTTGGGGGCTGGGCCATGCTGCTGACGGCTTCCATGTGCGCTACAGCTTGTATGGCGGCGCGGGTGCCGGAATTTTCTCTCAACCGGGCAAACCGGGTTGGACAGGAGGCGTTTCCTACTCTTACTCGGACATCACGGCATTGAGCGGTCCTGATGGCGGCATCATGACGACGAGCACAGCTGCGGATGCCGTTGCTCCGGGCATCACATATCCCGCCAACCCCGTCAAAGTGCACGCTACCGGCTTTTCCTCAGTGGCCACCCTGGGCGTGAGCTATGGGTTGGAGTCGCCTGTGGGGGGCGGGCGGCTTGTGCTGGGTTTGAGCACAGGTTACGGCAGAAAGTCGCAACAAATTCGCGCGAGTGCAAACACGCCGGTATTGTCGCCCCTCCAGGGGGCGCTGGTTACTGCTGGTTTCAACGCCCAGTATCAGGCTGGCATTGCAGCTCTGGCCGCAGCCGAGACTGCTGCCGAAGAAGGGCCGACGGACAGCGATATCAATCTCAACTGGCATCACCCCATGGGAGAGGGGCGGCTCACCTATGGTTTGTCTCTCATCGTTCCAACGGGCAAGTACAGCACCAGTGCAGGGCCGCATGTCGGTTTTGGCTCCTACTACACCCTGCGTCCCAGTGTACAGGCGGTGGTGTTCAGCAGCCCTTCCTGGGGGCATGCGGCGAAGCTGACCCTGGGCTTGAGTACGGTCAACAGGGATACCCATGTTCGTAGTGGACATTGGGCCGCAGTGGAAATGGCCTCGTCATACATGACCCGTCTCGGGCCGGTGGGCCTGCAATTGCTGCGCGTTCAGCAGTTCCGGGACGATTCAGGCGGCTCTTGGGGGGCCAACCGGCTGGTGATGACCAATGCCGGCGTGTTCTGGGCAACGAAACTGCCCGTGCTGGATGCTGGCCTGAGCCTGAATGGCATGACTACGCTCAATTCGCGCAACGCCAAGGCAGGGCGCTACTACCAATTGCGTCTGAGCAAGAGCTTCTGACCCGCTCCTCCAGTGCCCGCTAGATGCCACCATCAGCTTGTGGCCAGTTGGCGGCGCATTTCGTCGATCACGAGTTTGTAGTCGGGTTTGCCGAAGATGGCGCTGCCCGCCACGAAGGCATCGGCCCCCGCATCGGCCACACGCCGGATGTTGTCTGGCTTGATGCCGCCATCCACCTCAAGTCTGATGTCCTTGCCGCAGGCATCGATGCGCTTGCGCACTTGCTCAATCTTGCGCAGGGCACTCTCGATGAAACTTTGCCCGCCAAACCCAGGGTTGACGCTCATGATGAGCACGAGATCAATGTCGTCGATCACCCAGTCCAGCACATCGAGCGGCTCGGCGGGGTTGAACACCAGGCCCGGCTTGCATCCCGCCGCGCGGATGGCCTGGACGCTGCGGTGAACATGGGTGCTCGCATCGGGGTGGAAGCTGATGTAGTCGGCCCCGGCTTTGGCAAAGGCGGCTGCGAGCGCGTCCACGGGTTCAATCATCAAATGCACGTCCATGGGCACAGGCGTGCCATCGGAATTTTTGGCGTGCGGCTTGATGGCCTCGCAAATCATCGGGCCAAAGGTGAGATTGGGCACGTAATGGTTGTCCATCACGTCGAAGTGGATCCAGTCGGCACCAGCGGAAATCACGCTGCGGACTTCCTCGCCGAGGCGGGCAAAGTCAGCAGACAGGATAGAGGGGGCAATCAGGTGAGGGCGATTTGTACTCATGGAGCATGATTGTCGCAGCAAGCGCAAGGTTTAAGCCAATTCATGGCGGCGGCCAAAAGGCGGCGGGATAATGCAGCCGATGAGTAAATACGCGATTACAGTCAAGACCCAACCGCAGTTTCTGCCTGAGCATTCAAGCGCCAGTCAGGGGGCCTATACGTTTGCCTACACCATCACGATTGAAAACGTGGGGCAGGTGACGGCGCAGCTGATTTCCCGCCACTGGATCATCGAGGACAACTCCGGACACGCAGAGGAGGTCAAGGGGCTTGGGGTTGTGGGGCAGCAACCGCTGCTCAAGCCTGGGGAGGCATTTGAATACACCAGCGGTTGCCGCTTGAATGCGCCCGTGGGCACCATGCGGGGAAGCTATTTCTTTGTGGCCGAAGATGGTGAGCGCTTCGATGTGCCAATTGAGACGTTTGTGCTTGAAGCACCACCACCCGGGCAATTTTCTGGCCTTGCGCAAGCCAGCAGGGTGCTGCATTGAGGTTGCACGGCAGGACGGCGGGCTGACGGCCTATTTCTTGATGGCGCCAAACACCTTTTTCACAATGGCGCTGCCAGCAGAAACCGGATCCTGGCGGATTTTTTTCTCTTCCTCGCCAATCACAAGATACAGGCCGTCCAGCGTTTTTCCTGTGACGTAGTTGTCGATCTTGGCATCTTCTTTTTTCACCAGGCCAAGCCCGGCAGCCTTGCCTGCAACGGCATCATATTTTTGTGCCAACCCCACCTTGGCTGTGGCCTTGTGAACCACCGGCAAAAACGTGCCCGACAGTGGCGAGCGCGTTTTTTCTGCAAAAAATTGGGTGACTGAGGTGTTCCCCCCGGTGAGAATTTTTTTCGCATCGGTCACGCTCATGTTTTTCACGGCATTGACGAGCAGTGTCTTGGACATGGGCACTGCCGCCTCGGCTGCCCGGTTGATGCTGGTGACAAGCTCATCCACCTGGGCTTTCTTGCCGGTGGCGCGGAGGATTTTTCCGGCCTCTTCCAAAAAATGCGGGAGTGGTATGCGAACTTTTTCGTTGCCCAAGAATCCATCCGTTCTGCCGAGAAGGGCCACTGCGGACAGGGCACCCTTTTCGAGGGCGGCCTTGAGGCCCTTGCTCGCATCACTGTCGCTGATGCCGCTCAAATCGGCCAACGACAGTGCTTGTGCGTGCTGGTAAGTGAGTGCAATGGCCAAGCCCAGTGCGCTGGCCCCCCCCGCGATAAAATTGCGTCGTTTGAGCATGACAGAGTCTCCTCTTATGAAATTCAACATCAAGACCAGCGTTGTAGCACTTCTGGTGACAGTTGCAATCGGCATTGGCCTGTATCTGAGCACGCCGGCAATGGATCGTGCGCCCGAGTCCACGTTTGTGCTGCTCGATGGCAGCAAGAAAACCACAGGCGACCTCAAAGGCAAGGTGACACTCGTGAACTTCTGGGCCACCAGTTGCACCACATGTGTGGCCGAGATGCCCAAAATCATCCAGACCCACAACAAGTACAAGGACAAGGGCTACCAAACGTTGGCAGTGGCCATGAGCTACGACCCACCCAGCTATGTGGTGAATTTCACGCAGACGCGGGGCTTGCCCTTCGATGTGGCGATTGACAACACGGGTGCTGTGGCCAAGGCCTGGGGGGATGTTCGTTTGACACCCACCACGTACATCGTCAACAAGCGCGGTGAAGTCGTGAAAACCTATGTGGGCGAGCCCGATTTTGCGGCCCTTCATGCCTTGATTGAAAAGCTGCTGGCCGAGGCCTGATCTGGAAATGCCATGAAAAAAAGCCACCCGCAGGGGTGGCTTTTTTGTCCAGTGCGTGCAGATTACTGTGCGCGGAAATTGTCGTGGCAGGCTTTGCAAGTGCCAGCAGCGGGGCCGAATGCGGCTTTGAGGTTGTCGAGATTGCCTGTCTTGGCTGCGGCATTGAGCTTGGCCACCTCGGCCATCATCTTGTCGCTGCCTTCCTTGAATTTGGCGGCATCTTTCCAGATTTCCGGCTTGGCCTTGGTGTCGCCCTTGTCGGTGCCTTCGCCAAACCCGGCCCAAGGCAGCTTGCTCATGCTCTCGACAATGGCGGCATTGTCAGCGGCGGCCTTGGCATCGAAAGGTACGCGGCCATTGGCCATGGCTCCGATGCGACCAAAGTGGGCCGCCATTACGGTAAATGAGGCTTTGCGGTACTTGATGGCATCTTCGGGTTTTGCGAACTGGGCCATGGCAGGTGTGGCGGCCAGAATGGCGGCGGCAGTCAAACCAAGGGTGAACCATTTTTTCATTGTGAAACTCCTGTGTGATTGGTAAAGGATTAGGAACCAGGGCTGCCTGCGGCGTGCGGAACCTTGATGCATGATTCATACTCTACGGCAAAAGTTCCCATATTCTGCAAATCTCATGAGCTCACCTCCACATTCCCATTCGTCCAGGCGTGCTATTCGCGTCTGGGATTTGCCCACCCGCCTTTTTCACTGGATTTTGGTGTTGGGCGTGATCGCCTTGGTCATCACAGGCCAAGTTGGTGGCCAGGCCATGGTCTGGCATTTCCGCCTCGGGTATCTGGTGGGCAGCCTGCTGGTGTTCCGTTTGGCGTGGGGTTTGGTGGGGGGGTACTACTCGCGCTTTGCCTCGTTCATCTACAGCCCCAAGTCCATCTTGAATTACATCAAGGGCATGCCTAACCCCTCCCACTTGGTCGGGCACAACCCTTTGGGGGCTGGCAGTGTGTTTGCCATGATCGGCCTGTTGGTGATGCAGGTTGCAACAGGCTTGGTCAGCGACGACGAAATTGCCTTTGCCGGCCCGCTCACACGCTTCGTTTCCGGGCAGTGGGTGAGCTTGGCCACGCACTATCACAAGGAAATCGGCAAAGTCCTGATCATTGTGCTGGTGCTGCTGCATGTGGCGGCGATTGTGTTCTATCGCGTCAAGAAAAAGGAAAACCTGGTCAAGCCCATGCTGGTGGGCGACAAGGAGGTGACCCACGATGTCCCCCAATCCACCGACAGTGTGGCTACCCGCACGATGGCTTTGGTGATCTGGCTCGCGGCAGCGGGGCTGTTCTGGTGGATTTCCACGTACGCGGTCTGATCCGGCCACGTGGTTAAACTGGCAGCCTGTCTCACATCCGGAATTGATTTTGGGCTCGCCAGACACTGACAGCGCACCGCGAATTGCTTTGCATGAGGCCATTGATGCGGCTGATATGCCGCAGGTGCGCAGCATTTTTACCGAGTATGCCTCCACACTCGATGTGGACTTGTGTTTCCAGTCTTTCGATGAAGAGCTGGACAGCCTGCCGGGTGATTACGCGGCACCCAGTGGGGCCTTGCTGATCGCGCAGGTGGATGGGGCCTGGGCAGGTTGCGTGGCCTTGCGTTCCATCACCGGCGTGGACTACGCCAACGCTGCCGAGATGAAGCGCCTGTACGTGCGACCGGCATTTCGCCGCCTGGGGTTGGGCCGCTTGCTCAGCGAAGCCATCCTGGACCAGGCCCGCACGCGGGGTTACTCCTGCGTGTTGCTTGATACGCTGGACGATATGGAGGCGGCCCGCGCCCTCTACGAAGAGCTGGGTTTCGTGGAAATCCCGCCCTACTATCACAACCCCATCGCGGGCTCGCACTACCTCAAGGTCGATCTCTGAGCGGGGCACCTGAGCGCAACTGCGACAATCGGGGCATGCTTGAATTTTCCGTTCTCAAGACCGAAGGTCTGGCCCGTCGCGGCGTGATGAAACTGCACCACGGTGAGGTGCAGACTCCCATCTTCATGCCCGTGGGCACCTATGGCACCGTCAAAGGTGTGATGCCGCGCTCGCTCGAAGAGATGGGCGCTCAAATCATCCTCGGCAATACTTTCCACCTCTGGCTGCGTCCGGGCATGGACATCATCCGCCAGTTTGGCGGCTTGCACCGCTTCGAGAGCTGGAACAAGCCCATCCTCACCGACAGCGGCGGCTTCCAGGTGTGGAGCCTGGGCGAGATGCGCAAGATCAGCGAGGAAGGCGTGCGCTTTGCCTCGCCCGTAAACGGCGACAAGCTGTTTCTCACGCCTGAGGTGAGTATGCAAATCCAGACGGTGCTCAACTCTGACATCGTCATGCAGTTTGACGAATGCACGCCCTATGAAACCAAGGGCCAGCTCACCACCGAGGGGCAGGCACGTTCTTCGATGGAGCTGTCCCTGCGCTGGGCCAAGCGCTGCCAGGACGAGTTTGTGCGGCTGGAAAACCCGAATGCGCTCTTTGGCATCGTGCAGGGTGGCATGTTCGAGCATCTGCGCAGCGAATCGCTGGCCGGGCTGGAAGAGTTGAACTTCCCCGGCGTTGCCGTGGGCGGCCTGAGTGTGGGCGAACCCAAGGAAGACATGCTGCGGATTTTGAAGCACATCGGCCCCAAGCTGCCAGCCTCCAAGCCGCATTACCTCATGGGCGTGGGCACGCCCGAAGACCTGGTGCAAGGCGTGTCGCACGGCATCGACATGTTCGACTGTGTGATGCCCACCCGCAATGCCCGCAACGGCCACCTCTTCACCCGCTATGGCGATCTGCGCCTGCGCAACGCCCGTTACAAGACGGACGAGCGCCCCATTGATGAGTCCTGCACCTGCCACACCTGCGCGAACTTCAGCCGGGCCTATCTGCACCATCTCGACCGCTGCGGCGAAATGCTCGGCCCCATGCTCACCAGCATCCACAACTTGCACTACTTTCTCCACCTGATGCAGGAGATGCGTGATGCGCTGGATGCGGGCCGCTTTGCAGCGTGGGTTGCGCAGTTCCATGCAGATCGCGCGCGTGGCGTTTGAGGGTTGTGCATTGGCACGTGTTAATACTGACGCCGAGCCGACATTGCGGGTCTAAAATCTGCGGATTGCCTAGCTTGTCAGGAAGTTGTCTGTGTTCAGGTTCACACTGGCCCATCTTCCATAATTAATTATTACGGATACGTTTCATGTCTTCTCCCCAGTTCACCAGCCAGGACAAAGCCGCCCAATTGCGCCGCTCAGCGCTGGAATATCACGAATTTCCCACGCCAGGCAAAGTCGCTATCTCGGCGACCAAGCAACTCACCAACCAGCGCGATCTGGCCTTGGCCTACAGCCCGGGCGTGGCGGCGCCCTGTGAGGAGATCGTCAAAGACCCGGCCAATGCCTTCAAGTACACCAGCCGTGGCAACCTCGTGGCGGTGGTGACCAACGGCACCGCCGTGCTGGGCCTGGGCGACATCGGGCCGCTGGCGGGCAAGCCGGTGATGGAAGGCAAGGGCGTTTTGTTCAAGAAGTTTTCCGGGATTGATGTGTTCGATCTGGAAATCAACGAAAAAGACCCGGACAAACTGGTTGAAATCATCGCATCGCTGGAGCCCACCTTTGGCGGCATCAACCTTGAAGACATCAAGGCACCCGACTGCTTCTACGTCGAGAGAAAACTGCGCGAGCGCATGAAGATTCCCGTCTTCCACGACGACCAGCATGGCACGGCCATCGTGGTGGGCGCGGCCATCCTCAACGGGCTCAAGGTTGTGGGCAAGGACATCAAGAAGGTCAAGCTCGTCACCTCGGGCGCTGGTGCGGCTGCACTGGCCTGCCTGGGCTTGCTGGTCAAGCTGGGCTTGCCGCGCGAGAACATCTACGTGACCGACATCGCTGGCGTGGTCTATGAAGGTCGCAAGGAGTTGATGGACGAGGACAAGATCCAGTTCGCGCAGAAAACCGATGCCCGCACACTCGGTGAAATCATCGAAGGGGCCGACATCTTTTTGGGCTTGTCGGCAGGTGGCGTGCTCAAGCAGGACATGGTCAAGCGCATGACGGCCAATCCGCTCATCATGGCGCTGGCCAACCCCAACCCGGAAATCATGCCGGAAGACGTGAAGGCAGTGCGCGATGATGCCATCATGGCCACGGGCCGCACAGACTACCCCAACCAGGTCAACAATGTGCTGTGCTTCCCCTACATCTTCAGGGGTGCGCTGGACTGCGGTGCGACAACCATCACTGACGAGATGGAAATCGCGGCGGTGCATGCGATTGCAGAGTTGGCCCAGCAGGAGCAAAACGAGGCCGTCGCAGCAGCGTATGTGGGGCAGCGCCTGAGCTTTGGCCCGGAGTACCTGATTCCCAAGCCGTTTGATACGCGCCTGATGATGAAGATCGCGCCTGCCGTGGCGCAGGCTGCGCAGGACAGCGGCGTGGCCACACGCCCCATTGCAGACATGGATGCGTACCGCGAGCGGCTGCAAGGCTTTGTCTATGCATCCGGCACGATCATGAAGCCGATCTACGCCGCCGCGAAGAAGGCGGCCAAAAAGCGCGTCTGCTTTGCCGAGGGCGAAGAAGAGCGCGTGCTGCGTGCCGTGCAGGTGATCGTGGACGAGGGCCTCGCGAGACCGGTGCTCATTGCCCGTCCAGCCGTTCTGCCGCAGCGCATCCAGCACTTTGGCTTGCGACTGGAAGTCGGGCGTGACTTCGACTTGGTGGACCCGGAAAAC
>JBJOKU010000001.1:0-16637 GCA_046045925.1 Pseudomonadota bacterium | reverse complement strand
TTGGATGAAACGCGCCGCACTGAACGGCGTGGAAGAAAACCTGCGCGATGCCAGAGCGCTGGCCAACATGTTGCGCAGCATCGCCGAAATGAAAAAGCCCACCATTGCCCGCGTGCAAGGCGCGGCGCTGGGCGGCGGCATGGGTCTGGCCTCGGCCTGCGACATCGCTGTGGCTTCGACCAAGGCGGTGTTTGCCACGTCCGAGGTGCGCTTTGGCATCATCCCTTCTGCCATCAGCCCCTATGTGATTCGCGCGATTGGGGCGCGTCAGTCGTCCCGCTATTTCCAGACGGCCGAGCGCATCAGCGCCGAACGTGCCCGCGAGATCGGGTTGGTTCATGAAGCGGTCGATGCCGAGCAGCTCGACGCCAAAGTTCAGGAGATGGTGGACGCGTTGCTGCTGGGCGGCCCGCTGTCGCAAAAGGCCGCCAAGGATTTGATCGTCGCGGTGAACAACAAACCCATCACCGCGCAAGTGGTTGAAGACACCGCGCAGCGCATTGCCCACCTGCGCGCCACGCCCGAGGCGCGTGACGGCATTTCCGCCTTTCTCGACAAGCGCCAACCGGCCTGGATGGCGGAGTAAATCATGTTCAAAAAAATTCTGATTGCGAATCGCGGCGAGATTGCGTGCAGGGTTGCAGCAACCGCCCGCAAGCTCGGCGTGAAAACCGTTGCCGTGTATTCGAAGGCCGATGCGAACGCCAAGCATGTCGCCGCGTGTGACGAGGCGGTTTATGTGGGCGAAGGCGAAGGCAACAGCCCCAAGGAGAGCTATCTGCGCTGGCAGGCCATTCTGGAAGCGGCCCAGGCCACGGGCGCACAGGCGGTGCATCCGGGCTATGGTTTTCTCTCGGAAAACGAAGACTTCGCCAAGGCTTGCGCAGCGGCGGGGCTGGTGTTCATCGGCCCGCCCGCGAGCGCGATTCTGGCCATGGGCCTGAAGGCCGAATCCAAGCGTTTGATGGAAGCGGCTAGCGTGCCCCTCGTGCCCGGCTACCACGGCGCAGACCAGGACCCGGCGCTGCTTCAGCGCGAGGCTGACGGCATTGGCTACCCGGTGCTCATCAAGGCGAGCGCGGGCGGTGGCGGCAAGGGCATGCGTGTGGTTGAGAAATCTGAAGACTTTGATGCCGCGCTGCAAAGCTGCAAGCGCGAAGCGATCAACAGCTTCGGCGACGACGCGGTGCTGATCGAGAAATACGTGCAGCGCCCACGCCACATCGAGATCCAGGTGTTCGGCGACACACAGGGCAACTGCGTGTACCTCTTCGAGCGCGATTGCTCGGTGCAGCGCCGCCACCAGAAGGTGCTGGAAGAAGCGCCCGCGCCGGGCATGACGCCCGAATTGCGTGCCCAGATGGGCCAAGCCGCCGTGGCCGCCGCCAAGGCCGTGAACTACGTTGGCGCTGGCACGGTGGAGTTCATCGTCGAGCAGGCCGCCTACGACCAGCCCGAGCGCATGAAGTTCTACTTCATGGAGATGAACACGCGGCTGCAAGTGGAGCACCCGGTGACAGAAGCCATCACCGGGCAAGACTTGGTCGAGTGGCAACTGCGCGTGGCCAGCGGCGAGCCGCTGCCGCTCCAGCAAGATGAGTTGCGCATCCATGGCCACGCCATCGAGGCCCGCATTTGCGCCGAGAACCCCGACAACCAATTCCTCCCTGCCACGGGCACGCTGGCCGTGTACCGCAAGCCTGCGTGCAGTGCGTTCGAAAGGGCCGATGTGCGCGTGGACGACGGCGTGCGCGAGGGCGATGCGATCAGCCCCTTCTACGACTCGATGATCGCCAAGCTCATCGTGCATGGCGATTCGCGTGAAGAAGCGCTCGCCAAGCTCGACGCGGCGCTGGCGCAAACCCACATCGTGGGTCTGGCCACCAACGTGCAGTTCCTGCGCCATGTGCTGGCGACCGAATCTTTCTCGAAGGCGCGGCTGGACACGGCGCTCATCCAGCGCGAGAGCGCACACCTCTTTGCACAGCAAAACATCGCCCCGGCGCTGGCTGTGGCGGCGGTGGTGGGGAGGGTGCTCGTCGATGAACGTTCGGCGCAAGGCCTGAATCCCTACTCGATGCGCGACGGCTGGCGTTCGCACGGCTTGTGGCAGCGCCGCTTTGATGTGCTGCTGGGTGAACGGCCGGGCGTGGCCACCTTGACTTACGGACACGGTGGTGCGCTGAGCTTGTCGGTGCGCGTGGGCGAAGCCGATGCGGTGCAGGCAGCGCTTGCGGTGCAAGGCCAGGGTGGCGATGCGCTGGACTTGACTTTCGGCAACGAGCGCCCGCGTGCGCAGGTGTACCTGCACGGCGAACATGCCAGCGTGTTCACAGCCAATGGCTTCGCGCAAGTGGAGTTGATCGACCGTCTCGCCCACGCGGGCGAAGTAGCCGCAGAAGGTGGCCGCCTCACCGCACCCATGCCCGGCAAGGTGGTGAGCTTCGCCGTCAAGGCGGGCGACAAGGTGAGCAAGGGCCAAGCCCTCGCCGTGATGGAAGCCATGAAAATGGAACACACCATCGCCGCACCCAAAGACGGCACCGTGGCCGAACTGCTCTATGCGCCCGGCGACCAGGTGGCGGAGGGGGCGGAGTTGCTGAAGCTGGAGGCTTGAGATGATCCCAAGCAAAGTCAAACTCATCGATGTCGGCCCGCGTGACGGGCTGCAAAACGAGAAGCAGCCTGTGGCGGCGGCCACCAAGATCGAGCTGGTGCACCGCTTGCAAGATGCGGGCTTGCGCGAGATTGAGGTGACGAGTTTTGTCTCGCCCAAGTGGGTGCCGCAGATGGCGGACAACACCGAGGTGATGGCGGGGCTGTCGCGTCGCGCTGAGGTGCGCTACAGCGTGCTCACGCCCAACCTGCAGGGCTTTGAGGCGGCGCTGAAAACGCAGCCGGGTGAGATTGTGGTCTTTGGTGCGGCGAGCGAAGCCTTCAGCCGCAAGAACATCAACTGTTCGATTGCCGAGAGCATCGAGCGCTTTGCGCCCGTGGTTGCGGCTGCGCGGGCGGCGGGCATCACGGTGCGCGGTGCGATGAGTTGCACAGTGGGTTGCCCCTACGAAGGTGACATCGCACCCGAGCGCGTGGCGTACCTTGCAGGCTTGATGAAGGGCATTGGCGTGCAGCGCGTGGACGTGGCCGACACCATCGGCGTGGGCACGCCGCGCAAGGTGCAGGTTGCCATTGAAGCGGCTTTGAAGCACTACAGCGTGAACGACGTGTCCGGCCACTTCCACGACACCTACGGGCAGGCGCTGTCCAACACGCTGGCGGCGCTGGAGCTGGGGGTGTGGAACTTCCAGTCTTCGGTGGCTGGTTTGGGCGGTTGCCCCTACGCCAAGGGTGCCACAGGCAATGTGGCCACCGAAGATGTGGTGTACATGCTGCATGGCATGGGCATCGAAACGGGCATTGACCTCGACAAACTGGTGGACGCGGGTGCGTTCATCAGCGACGCGCTGGGCCGCCCCACGGGCTCACGCGTGGGCAGGGCATTGCTGGCCAAGCGTGCAGCCTGAACACAAGCTCGCGCAAAATGCGGGCATGAATGCCCAAACCGCTGCCGCCTTTGACGCGCTACTGCTCTCTCATCTGGTGGAGGATGCCGCCCGCGTGCCAACCTGCATGAATGCTGTGCCCAGCCCCTGTCTGTCGATCTGCGTGATGGACAAGGCCACCGGGTGGTGCACGGGCTGCCTGCGCAACATCAACGAGATTGCGGCCTGGGGTGGCTTGGGCGATGAGCCCAAGCGCCGGGTGTGGGCGCAACTGGAGCGCCGCGCCCAGCAGATTCTGCGGGCCAAGGAGGCGGCATGAAACACATCACCTGCTACATCGACTTCATCTCTCCCTATGCCTACCTTGCCTTCGAGCATTTGCCCAAGGCGCTGGAGGGTTTGTCGTATGGCGTGAGCTACAAGCCTGTGTTGTTTGCGGGCATGCTCAAGCACCATGGGCAGCTTGGGCCAGCCGAGATTGCGGCCAAGCGCAGTTGGACTTACCGCCATGTGCAGTGGCTGGGTCACCATCTGGGCATTCCGCTCGACTTGCCCGCTACCCATCCGTTCAACCCGCTGGCGCTGCTGCGGCTGGCACTGGCCTGTGGAGAAAGCGGGGCCTGCAACCGCTACGTGGCCGAAACGGTGTTCCGCCACGTCTGGCGTGGCGGCCAAAACGCGGCCGATCCGGCGCGGCTGGCCGAACTCACGGCCTTGCTCCAGCCCCGGCGTGATCCGGCCAGCGCGGAGGTCAAGGCCGAACTGGCCGCCAACACCGAAGAAGCGATTGCGCACGGGGCCTTCGGCGTGCCCAGTTTCTGGGTGGACGACAAACTGATCTGGGGCATGGACGCGCTGCCCATGCTCAGAGATCTGCTGCTGTCAGACCCGTGGTTTGACGGAGGCGACTGGCAGCTCGCCGCGAGCTTGTCCACCGGGGTGCAGCGACCACGCTGAGCCCCTGTCTGCAAGAGGCACGGGTCGCATGCAGTGGCCTCGCTTCAGTGGGCCAGTTGGTATTGCAGCACGTACACCCCGGCACCAGCCAGATAGCCAATCAGGGCCAACCAACTGATTTTTTTCACGTACCAGAAGAAGTGGATCTTCTCCAGGCCCATGGCGGCCACGCCTGCGGCAGAGCCAATGATGAGCAGTGAGCCACCCGTGCCCGCACAATAGGCCAGAAACTCCCACAGGAAGTGGTCGGCCGGATACTGCTGCAAGCTGTACATACCCATGGCCGCGGCCACCAGCGGCACGTTGTCCACCACGGCGCTGACAATGCCAATCAGCACGACGATGATGTCCAGCCGCCCCACGGTGGCATCCAGCCACTTGGCCAGCGAAGCAAGAAGGTGGGTGTGTTCCAGCGTAGCCACGGCCAGCAGGATGCCCACAAAGAACACCAGCGAGCTCATGTCGATGCGGCTCAGGGCATGGCCCAGGGTGAACTGGTGCCTGTACTCGTCTTCCTTGTTGCGGTGGATGAGGTCGCCCACCAACCACAGGATGCCCAGGCCGAACAGCACGCCCATGAAAGGGGGCAGGTGCGTGATGGTCTTGAAGGCGGGCACAGCCACCAAAATGCCCAAGCCGAGGAAGAACATCAGGTTGCGCTCGAACTCGGTGGTGGCACCGAGGTTGTCATCGGCCCGGTTCTGGGGAGCTTCGACTGGCCGGCCCCGCAGCATCCAGGCGGTGATGCCCAGCGGCACGAGCAGACTGATCACGGAGGGCAGAAACACCGATTTCATGATTTCCAGGGCGGTGATCTGGCCCCCGATCCACAGCATGGTGGTGGTCACGTCGCCAATGGGCGACCAGGCTCCGCCTGCGTTGGCCGCGATCACGATGATGCCCGCAAAGAACAGGCGATCGTCTTGCCGGGCGAGCAGCTTGCGCATGAGCGAAATCATCACAATCGTGGTGGTGAGGTTGTCCAGGATGGCGCTGAGGAAGAAGGTCACCAAACCCACCAGCCACATCAGCGAAGAGAGCTGGCTGGTCTTGATGCGGCGTGTGATGACTTCAAAACCGTTGTGTGCATCAACCACTTCCACAATGGTCATTGCGCCCATGAGGAAAAACACGATCTGCGCAGTACCCATCACCGAGTGGCCCAGTTCCTCGCTGATGCGCTGGGCATCACCCGAGCCCAGAGCGTAGATTGTCCAGAGCAGACCAGCCCCGATCAGCGCCGAAGCGGACTTGTTGACGTTGAGGGGGTGCTCCAGGGCGATGGCCGCGTAAGCAAGCACGAAGACGATGACGAGGGTGGTGAGCATGTTGTGGTCAGCAAGAGGTCAAACAGGCAAGTCTTTGGGGTTCAGGGGTCTGAAGCAAACACGGAGCATTCAGGGTTGAGACAGTTTGGATACGATGCCGTTGTAGTATGCCAATGCTCGTGCCCGGCCATGAGAGCTCATGACGGACTCGGCGGCCTTTTCTACATATAGGCGTAATTGGGGATCGGTTTTCGCACTCTCGATTTTGACGGCGAAATATTCTGCCGTTGGCCCGATCAATTCGGTAAGCTGGCGTACGGCTAGGCGTTTGACATCCTCAAGAGTTGGTGTTGCTGTGCTGGCTGATGCTGGGTGGACTGTAGCCACAGATGGCCCTGCGGTCGTGACGGCGGGCTTTGCACTCGCGATTTGCACCTCTTCAATCCAGCCTTGCGAAAGCAGGGTTTGCAAACGTACTTCCACATCTCCAAGGGCTGAAGCCATGCGCAACAGATCCTCGCGGCTTTTTTTTCCGTCTACCAGAATCAGCAATGTTCGCAGTTTGGGGTCGGGAAGAATTCCACGCTCCGTCACTGCGACTGTGCCAAGCTCAGTTTTTTTGTAGCCTACAGCCATGGTGTCTCCTGTCAGGCAGTTTCGCAGGGATTCAATATGTTGATTTTTGTCAAGTATACGTATCCTGAAAGCTTCATGAAAGATCATTTGATCTACATTTGCCCCAGTAAGCGTGCGCCTGCACCAAGACTTTTGGCATGACGAAACCATCTCAAGACCTCAAGCCTTCCTTGTCGCTTGTAGACCAGCAGGTGCAACTGCTGGTTCGTTACACACCTTTTGCGCAAATGCGGCGCGAAGATGTGTTGTGCCTGATGAGAGATGCGCACGAAGCTTACTATGCGCCCGGTGAGGCTGCTTATGCGTCAGGAGCAGAAGCCCCTGACCACATCAGCATCATCAAGCAAGGGTATGTCAATGCCTCGGCTCAAGAGGTCAGCAGCACCGCTTTTCACTACGAGCCTGGACAGATGTTTCCACTTGGCGCTGCGTTGTCGGGTACGCCAGTACATGTTTGTTATCGAGCCGTGACTGATGTGTTTTGCTGGAACGTGCCGGTGGGTTTACTGCTTGAGGTTGCGGCCCGCAGCGTGCCTCTTGCTGAGGCACTGACCCAAGAATCAAGGTTGCTCCTCCAGCTCTCCCGCAAGGCATTGCAGACCGCCTTGGCATCTGAGGTGTTTTCACATTTCTCGATGGAACGCCCGTTGTCTGAGCTGGGTTCCAAGAGTCCTTTGACTTGTCTGTCTGGCGACTCACTTGCCACTGCACTGTCGGCCATGCAGACACGAAAGGTCGGCTCCATCTTGGTCTGCGATGCACATGGCCGATGTGAGGGCATTTTTACGCTCAAGGATGTGATCGGCAAGGTGGTGATGGCTGGAACCCGGCTGGATACCCCAATGTCAAAAGTAATGTCAACCCCTGTACATGCCCTCTCAGTCACTGATACGGTGGAAGATGCTGCCTTGCTTATGGCGCGCTACGGAGTGCGCCATGTGCCCGTTTTGAGCAGCCTGCAGGATGCACGGGTGGTCAACATCATTTCTGAACGCGACCTGTATGCATTGCAACGCCTGTCGCTCAATCAGGTCAGTACCGCCGCACGCAGTGCCGCCGATATACCGCAGATGCAACTCGTGGCGAGAGATATTCGCATCCTGGCACGCAACCTGGTCAGTCAAGGCGTGCAGGCCAAGAGTCTGACTCGGCTGATCAGTCACCTCAACGATGTGCTCACAGAGCGCTTGGTTCATTTGATGCTGGAGAGGCATGGCTTGTCCGCCACTCAGATGTGCTGGTTAAGTTTTGGCTCAGAAGGGCGTACTGAGCAGACCATTGCTACCGATCAGGACAACGGACTGGTCTATTCGGGTGAATTTGGAAAACAGCGCTGGGTGGACTTTGCCAGAGATGTCAACCAAGCGCTTGATGCATGCGGGTACCCGTTGTGCAAGGGCAATATCATGGCCTCCAACCCGCAGTGTTGTTTGACGCTGGCCGAGTGGCAGACTCGTTTTGACCACTGGATCGAGCAAGGGAGTCCGGAGGATTTGCTGCGGGCGAACATCTTTTTTGACCTCAGGCCATTGGCTGGTCGCAAAGAGCTGGGTGGTGCCTTGACGAAATACATCGACGACAAGGCGCAGACCGTGCCCCGCTTCTTGCATCTCTTGGCGCAAGACATGCTTTCTCGTAGCGTACCGCTGAACTGGCTGGGTAACTTGGAAACCAGCACCCATGACGGGCATCAGATCATGGATATCAAGCTGCAAGGTACGGCCGTTTTTGTCGATGCAGCGAGGCTGCGGGCGTTGGCCATGGGGGTGTTTTCTCGCAACACACGCGAGCGTTTCGAACAGTGCGCCCTTCGTTCTGGCAAGGATATGAAGATCGCGCAAGACCGGGCAGATGCCTTCGAGTTTTTGCAAATGTTGCGTTTGCGGGTGCAGATGGCGCAATTAGATGTAGAGGCTGGCGGTTCTGGCGTAGCGGGCTGGGTGAGTGGTTTGCCTAACGCAGTAGATGTAGACCAGCTTGGGGACATTGATCGCAAGCTGCTCAAAATGGCAATGCGGTCTGCGCGTGAGCTACAGCAGGAGATGCGCATGGACTTCGGAGGTTGAGGCATGTGGCAGACCGTACGCAACTGGCTGGCACAGAGCGGGCAGTACGTCGGCGAGTCTGATCACCGCCGCTGGATCGTGGTGGATGTCGAGGCCACCGGTCTGGATGCCCGCACTGAACGGTTAGTGAGCATTGCTGCCATTGCGGTGCACCTTCACGATCATGGTAGCGGACGCATGGACATGCAGATCCATTTGGGTGACAGCTTTGAGGTGGTGCTCAAGCACGATGAGCCCCTCCAGTTTTCGGTGGCTCCACCGAGTGAACGCGTCAAACGCAATGTCTTGGTGCATGGCATCGGCTTGGGGGCGCAGGCACAGGGCGTTCCTGCCACAGAAGCCTTGGGGGCGTTTGTTGCATTCGCCGGTGATGCGCCCTTGCTGGGTTACCACAGCTGGTTTGACCAGACGCTGATAGAGGGGGCTTGCCACCGCCAAGGCATTGCGCCGCCAGCAGGCGCATGGGTAGATGTAGAAAATGTGGCGCGCGGGGTCGATGGTGAATTGCGGCGCATGGCGCTTGATGGCTGGTTGTGCCGCTACGGTATCCAGTGTACGGTGCGCCACGATGCGGCTGCAGACACTTTGGCCACTTGCGAGCTTCTGATGCGGTTGTGGCGACGAATTGACTTGAGGCGAGGTACCGCCTGGCAGGCCTTGCAACGGACTGCGGCGGATGCCCGTTTTCTGCCTCACACATGAAAAAACCCCGCCGAAGCGGGGTTTCAGTGAAGGGGCAACGAGGGATTAGCTGGCCTTCAGGCTGGGGTAACGCACATGCTCCACCAGCTCCTGGATCTTCTTGCTCGGAGCTGGAGTCACCAGGCTCAGCAGGATGATTGTGGCAAAGCCAGCGGGCACCCCGAAGACGCCGGCCGAGATGGGCTGGATGCCCCACCAGAGTTCAACGGGAGAGGTCACGCCAAACACGCCACGCAGCCAAGGCTGAGTGGTGGCCATGTAGTAGAAAGTCAGGCCGAGGCCCACAATCATGCCCATGGAGGCGGCGATGCCGGTGGTGCGCTTCCAGAAAATACCCAGCGTCAGACAGGGGAAGAAGGAGGCCGCAGCAAACGAGAACGCCGCACCCACGAGGAACAGGATGTCAGCTGGCTTCTGGGCCGCCACGTAAGCGGCAGCCAGGGCTACCACCAGAAGTAGGGCCTTGGAGATGGTCACACGACGGGTTGTCGAAGCGTTCGGGTCAATCATCTTGTAGTACAGATCGTGAGACAGCGCATTGGCAATCGTCAGCAGCAGACCGTCCGCAGTGGACAGCGCAGCAGCCAGACCACCCGCAGCCACCAGGCCGGAGATCACGTAGGGCAGACCACCGATTTCGGCGGTTGCCAGCACGATGATGTCGCCGCCGATGCTCATCTCGTTGAGCTGGAAGATGCCGTCCTTGTTCACGTCGGTAACCGACAGCAGGGTCGGATCCACGGCGTTCCAGGCTGCAATCCAGGCCGGTAACTTGTCAAACGGCGTTCCTACCAAGACGGTAAAGACCTCGTATTTCACCAGCACAGCCAAGGCCGGAGCAGTGAAGTACAGCAGGAAGATGAAGAACAGCGACCAAGTCACAGACTCGCGGGCTTCCTTCACGCTGGGCGTGGTGTAGTAGCGCATGAGGATGTGCGGCAAGGCAGCGGTACCAACCATCAGGCAGAAGATCAGAGCAAGAAAGTTGCGTCGAGAGGTATCGTAGGTTTCCTTGGCCTTGGCATCGCCGTTGGGATCGCCTGCAAACTGCTGGGCGTGAGTAGGCATACCATTAAGCGGCTTGGACTTGTTGTCTGCCCCCGTTTTGGCAGCTGTCCACCTCTTTTTGGCATCTGCTGGATCTTTGGGGAGAGCATCGATAGCTTTTTGCGCGGCAACGAGTTCGGCAACTGGGGCTGCAGCGGCTTTCAGGTCGGCCAGCTTCTTCTCGGCATCGGCCTTGTCCTTGGCCAGGGCGGCGGCAGGATCCTTCAGCTTCTCGGCCAGGGCGGCAGAGCGCTGCTTGAAGATTTCGCGCACTTCCAGTTCTTTGGGGTCGGAAGTCAGCTTCTTCTCTGCTGCCGTCACTTTTTCAAGCTGGAAGCCATACACAGCCTGAGGTACGGGCACGCTGGTCTGTTTCACGGACAGCCATACCACCGGGATCATGTAGGCCACGATCAACACGATGTACTGGGCCACCTGCGTCCAGGTCACGGCACGCATGCCGCCCAGGAACGAGCAAACCAGAATGCCGGCCAGACCCAAGAAAATACCCAGCTCGAAGGCCACGCCCGTCAGACGGGAGGTGATCAGTCCCACGCCGTAGATCTGTGCCACCACGTAGGTGAAGGAACACAGAATGGCGGCCACTATGCCCAGGAAACGGGGCAGGTTGCCGCCGTAGCGCTCACCCAAGAAGTCGGGAATGGTGAATTGCCCGAACTTGCGAAGGTATGGAGCCAAGAACAGCGCCACCAGACAGTAGCCACCAGTCCAGCCCATGATGAAGGCCAAGCCGCCGTAGCCCGTGAGGTAGAGCGTACCGGCCATGCCGATGAACGAGGCGGCCGACATCCAGTCAGCGCCAGTGGCCATGCCGTTGTAGATGGCAGGCACGCGTCGACCGGCCACGTAGTACTCGGCAGCGTCGCTGGTGCGGCTCATGAAGCCGATACCTGCATACAGACCGATCGTGGCGATCAGGAAGATGTAGCCAATCCAGGCACGGGGCAGGCCCATCTGCTCAAGAATGGCGAGAGCCACCACGAACACGACGAAACCACCGATGTACCAGGAATAGACCTTGTTGAGGTTCTTTTTGAACGCTGCGTTTGACTCAGCGTTGCTGACGCCACCGGCGTCGTCTCCAAATAGTCCAGCCATGCTTTACTCCTCTTCAGCGACACCGTGCTCGATGTCCAGCTTGCCCATGTATCGTGCGTAGAACCAGATGATCACGCAGTACACAATCAGCGCACCCTGGGCGCCAACCCAGAAGCTGAAGGGCCATCCAAAGAAATTGAAGTTCAGATCGCGGGCAAAATAGCCCACTCCAAACGTCACGATGAACCAGATCGCCAGCAGGACTGCCGTGATGTTCAGGTTCTTGCGCCAGTAATGGCGGTGGCTTTCGGTTAACTCCATATCGCCTGTCTCCTGTTAAAAAAACAAATCACAACCACCCTGGCCCAAGGGCTCGGGTCTGCAACCGGGTTGTGTACTCACCCAACCGATCGATGGAGTTCACCGATCACGGAACGCTGGCGTGCAGCTTGCGCGGTTAAGCAGACTGCAAGCTGTGCAATCCGGTTTCGCGCTCAAGCTGGGCGGCCACTTTGGGCTCGAACCCCTTGAGGCGCCGAATGATCTTCAGCGCCTCGTCGGGCTCCTGCCGGTCAACATGAACCCGAGCCAGTTGGTACCAGCCGTAAGGACTCATGGGTTGCAATTCGGTGTTGGTCTTGAGCGCGGCCACGGCGGCGTCATAGCGCTGAAGACGGATGTTGACCAGCCCCAAGCCGTACCAGGCGCGATCAAGTTTGGGGTCGAGTTGTGTGGCGCTGGAAAACGCCTCAGCAGCGGCTTCGTATTGGCCGTCTTCTTCAAGTACGAAGCCGAGATTGAACCAGTGGGCAGCGCTTGAGGGCTCAAGCACGGTGAGCTGATGCATATCCTTCAAAGCCGCTTCGCGCTGACCAAGCGCCAGACGCATATGGGCACGGCTGGCCAATGGATAGGCTTTATCTGGGAAGTTCCGCACCATTTCTTCAAAAACCTCGAGCGCTAGTGCCTTTTGGCCGAAGAGCAGGAGGATGACGGCACGGTATTTGAGTAGAAGGAACTGTATATTGGCCGTCATTTGCACAACTCCACACCAATTTGCAGGCAGACATTGATCTTGGCGATCGTGACAACCAGCCAGACAAACAGCAGCAGCGAGAATGCCACCAGAGGCACATGGCGGTCAATGATCTGCTTGGGACTGATCAGTCTGGCACCCCTCACGAAAGGCCGTGCCATGATGTCAAGCACCTGATAAAAAAGGTTCTGCTCGCGGCGAGACCCCGTCAACATTCCCAATAGCCAGCGACCTGCCAGAGCCAGCAGGGCGATTTCGGCAATCATTTTGGTCAACGATACGAGCATCAGCATGGTGTGGGCGTATTTGTGTGTGTTTGGTCAAGATTTTTGCGACAAACGCAAAAACGCTGACTTCCATCTTGCGTCTGTCTGACGGCAGACTGAATTTCCGTTTTGGCGCTTACCGTTGACTTACATTGGCACTCTGGTCGGGCCTGTGAAGACTAGGGCTTACCCTAGCCGACAAACTGCTGCGATTGCCTCAGGACTCAGCGGAGTTCATCGGTTATTGGGCATCACGAAGTAGAGGATTGCATCCTGATACGATTTGGCCTTTCAGTCATGAGGTTTGAAGCTATCTAAATGATAGCTATATGTTGGGGTTGGCTGATTCATACATGAAGCTGACAGTAAGTTTCGTGTATGCGGTAAGTTCACGTTAAGCAGGGGGTCAGCAACCAGTCAGTCGGGGCGAAATAATCGCGGCCAAGCGCTCGAGTCTCGGGCGCTGTTTTTTTATTTTTGGAGACATCTATATGGCGAACGATCCGCGCCCGATGACCGCCGAAGAGAAGAAGGTGATTTTTGCCTCCTCCCTCGGTACTGTGTTTGAGTGGTATGACTTTTACCTGTACGGCTCTTTGGCCGCCTTCATTGCGAAGCACTTCTTCAGCGCCCTGGACCCCAACTCCGCGCTGATCTTCTCGCTGCTGGCTTTCGCTGCAGGCTTCATCGTGCGTCCTTTCGGCGCTCTGGTGTTTGGCCGTCTGGGCGACATGATTGGTCGCAAGTACACCTTCCTGGTGACCATCCTGATCATGGGTATTTCCACCTTCTGCGTGGGCTTGCTCCCTGGCTACGCCAGCATTGGCATTGCCGCTCCTGCCATCCTGATTGCCCTGCGCCTGATGCAAGGTCTGGCTCTGGGCGGTGAGTACGGCGGCGCAGCCACCTATGTGGCCGAGCATGCTCCCATGGGCAAGCGCGGTGCTTACACCTCCTGGATTCAGACAACCGCCACTCTGGGCCTGTTCGTCTCCCTGATGGTGATTCTGGGCACCCGTACCATCACTGGCGAGGCTGCCTTCGCCGAGTGGGGCTGGCGTGTTCCCTTCATCGTGTCCATCGTGCTGCTGGCCGTTTCGGTGTACATCCGTTTGTCCATGAACGAATCCCCCGCCTTCCAGAAAATGAAGGCCGAGGGCAAGACTTCCAAGGCTCCTCTTGCTGAATCTTTCGGTCAGTGGAAAAACCTGAAGATCGTGATTCTGGCCCTGTTCGGTCTGACCGCTGGTCAAGCCGTGGTGTGGTACACTGGCCAGTTCCAGGCCCTGTTCTTCCTGACCGGCCCCCTGAAGGTTGACGGCGCTACCGCCAACATCCTGATCGCTGTGTCCCTGCTGATCGGTACGCCTTTCTTCGTGGTGTTCGGCTCCTTGTCTGACAAGATCGGCCGCAAGATGATCATCATGGCTGGCTGTCTGCTTGCCGTGCTGACCTACTTCCCCACCTTCCAGGCTCTGACCAAGGCTGCCAACCCCGACCTGTACGCTGCCCAGCAGAAGAACAAGGTCACGGTGACTGCCGACCCCGCCGAGTGCTCTTTCCAGTTCAACCCCACGGGTACTGTCAAGTTCACCAGCTCTTGTGACATCGCCAAGCAGCGTCTGGCTGCTGGTGCCGTGAGCTATGACAACGTTGCTGGCCCTGCCGGTTCCTTGGCTGAAATCAAGGTTGGCGAAACCGTCATCAAGGGCTACAGCCCCACCAAGGTCTCTGACGCTGACATCGCTGCCGCCAAATCTGCTGCCGCTGCCAAGCTTGAAGCCCTGAAAGCTGCTGCAACTCCTGATGCCGAAGCCATCAAGAAAGCCACTGAAGCTGCTGCTGCCTTCGACAAGGATGCCAAGAAAGCCACTGCTGATGCCCAAGCTGCCGCCTTCAACGCTGGCGTTGCCAAAGCCCTCAAGGACGCTGGCTACCCCACCAAGGCTGACCCCGCCAAGACTGACAAGGTCATGGTTGTGGCCATCCTGGTGTGGCTGATGATCCTGGTGACCATGGTGTACGGCCCCATCGCCGCCATGCTCGTCGAGATGTTCCCCACCCGCATCCGTTATACCTCCATGTCCCTGCCCTACCACATCGGTAACGGCTGGTTCGGTGGCCTGCTGCCCACGACCTTCCTGGCTATCGTGATGCAGACCGGCAACATGTACAACGGCCTGTGGTATCCGATCATCGTTGCCAGCATGACCTTCATCATCGGCATGATCTTCGTGAAAGAAACCAAAGACGTGGACATCTACGCCAACGACTGATCTTTTACCGATCCGTCAGTTGCCCGTCACCCCGGCGGGCAACAATCTAGGCCCTCATGCGAGGGCCTTTTTTGTGAGAGCCCTGAATTTACGGAGATTCGAAATGTTGAAACTTGGTATCGCCTTTGCCGTTTTTGCTGCCCTGGCCATTTTTGTGATCATGAAGGGTGGCGACTCCCTTGACATGAGTGGCGAAAAGCATGGCGCTGAAGCCGTTCATGCTCCTGCTCCCGGCGCATCCGGTGCGGCACCCGCCAAGCACTGAACTGGCCTTGCAAAACAAAAAACCCCGCTGAATCCAGCGGGGTTTTTTGTTTGGAGAAAGAGAAACTCAGACCGAGAAACTGGAGCCGCACCCGCAGGTGGTGGTGGCATTCGGGTTCTTGATGACGAATTGAGAGCCTGTGAGGTCCTCTTTGTAGTCGATCTCGGCGCCCAGCAAGTACTGGTAGCTCATCGCATCGATCAGCAAGGAAACACCGTTCTTGGTCATGACGGTGTCATCTTCGTTGGTGATTTCGTCAAATGTGAAGCCGTACTGGAAGCCCGAGCAACCGCCGCCCTGCACAAAAACTCGGAGTTTGAGGTCGGGATTGCCCTCTTCGGCAATCAGATCGGCGACTTTTGCTGCGGCAGAGTCGGTAAATACCAGCGGCTCAGGCATGAGCGTTGCGTCAGTGGCGGGGCTGGAAGCTTGGGCGGCGATGGACATGTTGATTCCTTCAATCAGAGGCGAATGCTATCTGATGTGGCTGACGGCAGCTTTCAGCCGTTGTTTGCCGCCAAAACGAGTGTGGGCTTTTCTTCGATCTGGGCATTGGGGAACATTTGACCGGCGATCGTGGCCCCCTGGTGCATTTCCAGGGCTTTGTAATGCACGTCACCCACAATGCTCGCCTTGGGTTGGAGCTCAAGCAATTCGGTTGCGATCACCGGCCCCTCTACTCTGCCATTGATGATGACGTGATTGGCGCGAACCTCGCCCACAACACGCGCATCTTCACTGATGACCAGCATGCTGTAGTCCTCAGAATTGGCGAAAACATTGCCAATGATGTGGCCGTCGATGCGAAGCCCGTCGGTGAAGGTGAGATTGCCTTCAATGGCGCTGCCGTGGGCAATCAGGCTTTTGATGGGGGGCTGCTTTTGCTTTTTGCTGAACATGGGGGTCTCCAGTGCATGTGTCGTGACGCGAATCAGAGCTTGATGGTTTGAGTGGCGCGCTGCTGATTGCCTTCAAAAACTTTCAGAGTCACAGTTTTTACCACGACTTGTGCGGGCAGGTCTATGACACCGCGCATCCTTCCGGTTTGCTGGAAAGACAAAGCTTGGCTGGGAATTTGCTGAGTCCAGGGCTTGGGCCCCAGTGTGCCCGCAAGGGCCAGCTCGAAACGGCCTGTGAATTGTGGCGCATTGCGAGCGGCATGAATCAAAAGGAATTGCCACTGGAGTTGCGAGGCAGAAGTCATCTCCGCAGTAAAGCCGCGCAATGTGAGCCCTTCAGTAGACCCGGCAGGCAGGAGTTTCTCGAAAAATCCGAGATCGTCGCGCAATTGGCGGTTTTCTGCTTCCAAAGTCTTGATCTGTTGCATCAATGCCGCTTGAGCTGCTTTTTCGGCCGCAATGGCACTGTAGGAGGCGTTGGCGGTTGATTGAGCCTTTTCGCGATCTGCCTTCAATTTGGCATTTTCATCCTTGACTTGGGCGAGTTCTTCCTTCAACGTGCGGTCAATGCCCGCGATATCCTTGCCAAACTCAAAAGCCCAGAGCGAAATGGCGCCGCAAAAGCCCAGCACCACGGCGGCAATCGCCCAGCGCAGC